>JASHRE010000073.1 GCA_030037515.1 Candidatus Sulfotelmatobacter sp. | reverse complement strand
GAGCAGGAGCCCCGGATTCACCATAACCGCGGTGCTCACTCTTGCCCTCGGAATCGGCGCATGCACGGCCATCTTCAGCCTGGTGAACGCGGTGCTGATTCGATCGCTACCGTACGGAGATCCTGAGCGCCTGGTTTATTTGTTTTCGCCAAATCCTGCCCTCAAGATCCCTGCAGAGGTCATCTGCCCCAGCTACGGTGACTTCTACGACCTCAAGCGCGAGGCCAGGTCCTACGCGGATATGAGCAACTTCGAACAAGCGCAATTCGGCGTGACGCAGCATGGCACAACGCAGCGTATCGGTGGGGCGCGGGTTGACGATGACTTTTTCTCAACCCTGCAATCGATGCCCGAACTTGGCCGCACCTTTACCGGAGTAGACAATCTGCCGGCGTATGCGAAGGTTGCTGTAATCAGCCATTCGCTTTGGGTCTCAATGTTCGGAGCAAGGCCGGACGTGCTGAACCGCTCCATTCAGTTGGACGGTGCGAATTATCAGATCGTCGGAGTGATGCCGCCGGAGTTTGAGTATCCCTTCAAGTCCGATCTCCCCTATGGAGATTCTCATATCGAATCCACGCTGATCTGGGTGCCTCTCGTGCTTGACTCAAAAGCCAAATCATCCCGCGCAATTGGGA
Organism: Candidatus Sulfotelmatobacter sp.; assembly: GCA_030037515.1. GTDB lineage: Bacteria > Acidobacteriota > Terriglobia > Terriglobales > Acidobacteriaceae > Sulfotelmatobacter. Next base: position 6,775 of record JASHRE010000073.1, on the reverse strand, counting down.
ACAATGTTTCGTTGGCCCGGCTCCGTTCCGGTGTGTCCATTCAACAGGCGCAGGCGGAGATGGCCGGCATCATGGCACGGCTCGATAAGGAATACCCGCCTGATCCGAGAGATGCGGATGCCGGTCTCCCACGCGAATGGGGCGCGCTGGTCGAGAGTTTCACCGGAATTTCCATTGGGCCCGTGCGTCCACTGATGCGGTTGCTGCTGGCCGCGGTTGGCCTAGTGTTGCTGATTGCCTGCGGGAATGTGGCTAACCACCTGCTGGCGCGTGCCGCTGAAAGGTCTCGCGAACTGGGTGTACGAGCCGCCCTGGGCGCAGGCCGCGGCCGCATGGTCCGGCAGTTGTTGACCGAATCGATGCTGGTTGGCGTTGCCGGATGTGCAGTAGGTATTGTCCTGGCAGTGCTCTTTCTCCGATTGCTACCGAAGCTCGATCCGGGAAATATTCCGCGGCTGAATGAAGCGTCCCTTGATGCAAGAGTGTTTCTGTTTGCCATCGGTGCGTCGCTTTTGACAAGTTTGCTGGCGGGATTGATGCCTGCAATCGGCGCCTCACGGATGGAATTAACGGATTTTCTGAAATCGCACGCCATGCGCGGAACCTCCGCTGGCCACCACCGGTTGCAGAGCGCGTTGATTGTTGCGCAGACGGCAATGGTTGTTGTGCTGCTGGCGGGGGCGGGGCTGCTGATCCGCAGCTATATTAATGTTGAGTCGGTGGACACCGGGTTTACCCGGTCTGCGGTGACGTTCCATGTGAGCCTGGATCAGCGCTATAGCAAGCCCGAGCAGCGTGTCGCGTTTTACAAGGAGCTGATGGCGAAGCTTGCGGCATTGCCTGGCGTGCAGGCGGCGGGATCGGTGAATTACTTGCCGCTCACCAACGGTGAGAGCCTTACTTTTATCTGGGTAGATGGGTTCGACAACAAGGATCATCAGCTAACGGAAGGCCGCTTTGTAACCCCGCATTACTTTCAAGCAATGCATATTCCTTTGATTGCCGGGCGATGCTTTACGGATGCCGACGCCGCAGCCACGGCCAACCAGCCAGTGATCATCAATCAGAAGTTCGCTAAGATTTTTTTTCCGAACCGCAACCCCATTGGGGGCCGCATCACCGGCGATTCAAAAAAAGAGAGCTGGTCGACCGTTGTGGGTGTCGTCGCGGATGTGCGCCACACGAGTCTCGAAGAGGAGCCGCAGCCGCTGGTGTACAACGCGAGCTACGATGCGGGCGATGCGAGCGTGGCCGTGCGATCGACTCTTCCGCCTGCCGCAGTCGCGAACGAGATCCGGGTGACGCTGAAGTCGATCGATCCGAATCTTGCGGCGACAGATATCCATACAATGGGAGACCTGATTTCGATCGCCACCGCACGACGGCGGTTTCAGACCTCGTTGCTGACCGTGTTCGCCGGGATTGCGTTGATGATGGCTCTCGTGGGGTTGTCGGGGTTGATGAGGTTCTCAGTGAATCGGCGCACGCGCGAGGTGGGTATACGCATGGCACTAGGCGCGAAGAGGCGCGATGTGTTGGTGCTCATTTTGAGAAACGCCTCGGTGCTGGTTGTTTGCGGGCTGGGTCTGGGACTTGTGTGCTCGTGGATTGCAACGCGGTTGCTCAAGTCGTTTCTGTTTGGCGTGGGCCAGCATGATCCATTCACTGTCGTGACGGTTTCAGTGCTGCTGGTGGTGTGCGGCCTGATGGCGGCGTTTGTGCCTGCACGGCACGCCGCCTCGATCGATCCCATGCAGGCTTTGCGGACGGAATAGGAAAGGCCCTGCAAGGCCGCTTTGGGGATTTCATGTTGAAACTAGGACTCGTTTTATGCCATACCGCCAAGACACTCATCGAGGAGCCGATTAGTCCTGATACGTCGGCATGGCGCCATGTTTCCGGCCGCACTGGAGTCCGCCGGATTGGAGGTCCTATGCCCGTTTTCCCGTTAGTAATCGGACCAGGTCTCTATGAAGTTGACTTCTGGCCCACCCGGTTCTGCGTAGCCCAACTTCCGAGTAGCTCATTAGGTGACAACAACTCCGGGTTGGACCTCGCCTCCTCGCGTCCAATCGCTGGGCTGCGTGCCTGCCGGGAAAGATAGTTTGCAACCAAGACCCAGAAGCGTTGCCCCTGAATCCTTTTCTATTTTTTCGCAGATCATTCATATCGTAAGGCAACCATGGGATCGACTCGCGAAGCACGACGAGCCGGGATGTAGCTCGCGAGAAAGGCAAAACGGCAAACACCTTTCCGATTTGGTCGCGCTGGGCATCGTTAAGATTGCGCTTTGTGTTTTCGTTAGGCATAAGCTCCATGCCGCGCTGTTCTGTTTCAATGGGAATGGGGGGATTTGCCCCGCCGTTCGTCTCTTTCATCAGCCGACAGACGCTTGCCCGCGAGATACCGTGCTTCTTAGCAACTTGAGTGAGAGACATGCCGGATCGGCGGTCTTGAATGACCTGCTGCCGATTCACATCTAGCCGCGATCTGCCAATCTGCCGCCCTTCGAGTCGTGCACGGCGCATGCCCGCACGTACTCTTTCGATCTGGATGCACCTCTCCAATTCCGCCATTGCGCTGACTATGACGAGGATCGCCCGACCGAGCGGCCCCTCTGTGTCGATGGCTTCGCGCTGCGAGAGGAACTGAATTCCCATTCCCTTCAGTTCGTCGATGGTCTGGAGCAAATGCTTCGTCGAACGCGCCAGCCTGTCGCACGACCATACGAGCAACACGTCAAATCGGTGCCGTCTGGCGTCGTCCATCATCCTGTCGAGTTCCGGTCGCCGCGCTTTCGTGCCTGAGAATCCGTGATCGGTATACTCGCCGACAACTTGGAAGCCCTTGTGCGCGGCAAACTGGCGAAGCTCACCGAGTTGCGTCTCCGGGTGCTGATCCACGGTCGATACACGACAGTAAAGTGCGGCTCGTTTCATCCGCTCAGTTCTCCGTTGGTCGGTCGGCGAAGCCGATCAGCAGCCACAAGGCAAATGGTCGATTCGGGAGCCAGCAGGTTTAGATTCGACCAAACCTCGTCCTCCAACAGTTGTCCGATCTCCAGATTGCTGAGCACCCCGAGCCGTCGCGACAGTTCGGCGGGAATAAGCAATGCTGCTGCAAGCCGCTCTGCTGGATTGCTCGATCGCATTCGCGTCCGCTGCTCTGCGATGAGTTCTCGGATGGTCAATCGAACTCCCAGTCTCAGTAATAGGGGAATTTGCGCAGCAGCGTCCAGAAATCGAGGGGACAAATGGTAAGCGTTACCGAAGATATTTCGAGCGTTACTGCTGGCTTCAGGGATGCACGAGTCGATTGAGTGCGGGAGCTATTGCAACCTCGTGTACTCGGCTTTGGCTTGCTTCAGGATGGGGATGTCGGGGTCGGCGTCTTTCCAAAGGGTGAGAAAGTCTTTGTAGGCGGCAAGCGCACGGACGCGTGCGGCGTCAGCATCCGCGCCCTGCGAGGTTCTCGCTTGCAGAGCATTCGCACGCGCCACTCCCAGATGTGCCAAGGCTCCCGTCCAGCAGTTCCACACCATGCCGCTGTGGTCGAGAATTTTCTGAAATTCGGCAGCAGCTTCCTTGCCCTGTCTCGCTTCCATATAGGCCTCTCCACGAATGTATGTCGGATAGAGGCAGGAGAGATTGGCTACGAAATCGATTGGACCCAACTCGATGGAAGACGCGGCTTGCAGATCGGTGATCGCCTCACTGGCATTGTTCCGACTAAGAGCCAGTTGCGCCCGAATTGCAGGCAACCACAAAGATTGCATCTGCGTATCCAGTGGAAAGCGTTTGTTCAGGTCTTGCGCCAGCGATTCGGGCTTTACTGCATCACCCGACATCGCGAATGCGAGGGCTGCCTCTGCCGCAACGCCCTGACTTGCAGTTGGAGGATATAGTTTCAATCCCTGTTCTGCCATTTGCTTCGCATCGCGCACGTTCCCGAAAGCAGCTTCCCGTTGAGCGGCAATCTCCCGCCATATCGCCCCCGTTTCCCTGCTGTCAGTATGAAGCGCAGAATCGACCGCCTGATTGGTCAGTTCGCGTGCCTTGCGCAAGCGACCCGCATAGGCTTCAGTATCAGAGGCAAGCGAGAGTCCAAGGTTCTCCTCCCCCACCTTCGACGTGAACCACCGCTGCTGTTCCGCCATCCCCTGAACGTCAGAGAGGAGAAAAGCTAAACCGTACATGGCGCTGCGGGCGATGCTATCTTCCAACTTGTCCTTCTCGATTTCTCGAACCGCTTGCTGCGCTTTATCGAACTGCTGCAAGGCGAGAAAGCCATTGAGAAGCAGACCATATACCTCTTGATCCGGGGCAAGTCGAAGACTTTGGTTGTATGCCTCCATGGCTTTTTCCCATTGGCCCAGCGATGAGTACGCGTTGCCCAGTTCCCAACGCATTCTCCCGTCTCGCGGGTAGGCTTCGATCCCCTCCTGGCAGGTCTGTGTCACTTTATCCACTTCCCCGGTGACATTGGAATAGTAGCTAACGGCAATCTGTAGCCTTTCGCGTTCGCTCACGTGCTCGCGCAACTGGAATGCCTTGGTGTAAAACTCCCTGGAACGTCCTGTCTGACCCATCGAGTAGTAATCGTCACCCACCCCGTGATACCCCATGGCGAAATTCGGATCGAGTTCGATGGCACGTTGATGGTGTGGCAAGGCGGGAGCCGAATCCGACTGCATATTTCCGAGACTGTATGCTTTCAGGGCATCCAGTGACGATGTTGTCGCTTCTGCAAGGGGAACGTCGAACTTCTGCACCGAGGCCAGCGACTCACCCAATTCGCCCCGCAGCTTCGCCGCTCCTTTGCCGAGCGCATCCAGTGTTTTCTCTTTAGCAGCCGCGGTGACTTGCTCTTCCACCAATGCATTTCCATCCCGGCAATTTATCGCCTTCAAACCCAACACGTACTGGCTGCCCAAAGTCGCAATTGAGCCAGTGATGTACGCTTTGCTGCCTGCCCGCTGGCAAAGTTCCCCCGCAACCTCCGGCGTGAGCTTGCTGTCGGGTGGGCGCGTCATCAGTTTCAATGTTGCCGCCACTTTTTGGTCAGAGAGCACGTTTAGAAAGGGAGATTGCCGCAAAGAAACCGTGAGCGCCGTCTTGAGCGTGTCATCAAACACCGGGTCGCCTGTGCTGTTGTCGAAGTCGGCGAGAACGATAGTATCTTTGTCGGTGAGTTTGGGAGTGCGATGAAAATACTGATAACCAGCGATAACAACTAGAATCGCCAATACCACTGCGGGAATTATCCAAGTTAATCCTCGGGCCAGGCGAGCAGGCGGGATCTCCACTGCAACCGACTGGTGCGATTCCTCGTCCCGCTTCAGCCGTTGCAGGTCAGTACGGACTTCCGACGCGTGCTGGTAGCGCAGATTGCGATCCTTCTCTAGACACTTGTTGACGATGCGATCTAACTCAGCGGGTACATCGCGCTTCAACTGTCGCAGTAGAAGAGGCGTCCGGTTCAGGATCGCATCGAAGATCACGGCCGTGCTCTCTCCATTGAAAGGCAACCGCCCACTCGCCATCTCATAGAGCACCGCTCCAAACGAAAACAGATCGGTTCGAGCGTCCAACTCTTTGGCTCGCGCCTGTTCGGGCGACATGTATGCGATAGTTCCGACAGTTTGACCGGGACTCGTCAGGTGTTCTGCCAGCGTCACCGTGGATGCGGCGGTTGTACCTACTATGTTGCTTACAGTAGGAACGACCTTCGCTAAGCCAAAGTCGAGAATCTTGGTGCGCCCTCTTTTGGTAACGAAGATGTTGGCAGGCTTGATGTCGCGGTGAATGATGCCCGCAGAATGTGCCGCATCGAGTGCATCCGCAATCTCAATGCCCAGCGACAGCACTGTCTCGACTTCCAGAGGTTTCCCGGCAATCTGATGCTTGAGCGTCATCCCGTCGAGATACTCCATCGCGATGAACGACTGCCCTTTGTGGTTGCTGATTTCGTAGATCGTGCAGATGTTCGGGTGGTTCAGAGCGGAAGCGGCTCGCGCCTCTCGGCGGAATCGTTCGAGCGCCTGCGCGTCATGAGCAACATCTTCTGGAAGGAATTTCAGTGCCACGAATCGACCGAGCTCGGTGTCTTCAGCCTTGTACACCACGCCCATTCCGCCGCCTCCGAGTTTCTCGATGACGCGGTAATGTGAGATGTTCTTACCCACAAGTTGGGTGGACTCGCCCATTGGCGGAAATGTTAGGGAGACGCAGGAGGCAAAGTCAAACGGGCACAGGTGCAGCAGAGAAAGCTGCCAAAAAGTGTCGTCGCGTTTCTTTTCTTGAGCTTGCAAGCTGCTGGTCAAAAAAGGTGTCGCCGCAAGAGCCAAAACTTGATTCTTTTCAACGCCGAAATTTTCGATTTTGATGGTTCGTCGAGTATACCTTTTGAGACGACGGCACACGGGCAATGGATTATCCTAGCCGAGTCATGATTCTGGCGATCCGCAGAGTTCTCGCAGTTCTCGCTGCATGCGGTTTGGCTGCGAGTGTGTTTGCGTACATTGGCAGCTACTTCGGAACGACAATGGACAGCCTCTTTCGCTGGGCGATCCTCCTCCATATTGGAGTTTTCATTCTTCTGCTGCCGATGTATGCAGTAGATTATGCGGCTGTAAAGGCTCGCACCTTCTTCTGGAAGGGGTTCTCAGAGGGTATGCCGAAGTGGGTTGTTCCAACCATCAAGCTGCTTGGGGTTTTCTTCGCTCTCCACTTCTTCTTATTCCTGATTCAGAGCCACGCTGCTTCTCCTCAAATCA
>JASHRE010000675.1 GCA_030037515.1 Candidatus Sulfotelmatobacter sp. | reverse complement strand
TCAGAGTAAGGAGACGCTCCCAACTTAGACAGCATACCGGTTCAAAACGGCAATTCGCGATGGCCAACCTGCTCCAGGGCAAAGGTCGGGCAGGCGTGTTATGTGCTTTGATTTCAGCAGCGACTAGTCGGTTCGCCGGTTAATTGAGACAGCAGTGGCGCACCATCCTTGTGAGTGCGAGTGAACACGCAGCGATGCTCTTACAGTGCTCACCCTCCATTCTGCTATTGTTGGGCCTGACTTTCTTACTGTACCCAAATCACATCGTATGGAAATGCTTGACTTTCGGGCTCGTCGGCGCTGCGCTCGAAAGCAACAGAGGCTCAGCACATCCCCACAGTGTCAAACTACCACGAACGGCAAAGATAACAACTTACATCGTATCGAGGATGTTCTCGACACGCCTTTTACATGTTTCACCGTTTCACCGCTAGTTAGACCGTATCGAACAGCCTATCCACACGCCTTATACGCATTTCACAGGTAGAGATCGCAGTAGGAATTTACAGGTTCGCTCGCAACGAGGTCCTCATGCAGTTGTTGGTCTGAAGCTGTGCAGCTGTGTCGCCGTGCCGTCCTGTCTGCAAGCCAAAGACCGGGCTCAGATGAAGGCGAACACCCGGTTGGGAGGGCTTGATGGCCCGTCCGTCTCTCTTGATCCTGAAGGTTGACTCCAACAATGGCCGTCCATCGCATTTTGCTTGCGGAAGCGAGGATCTTCGACGTGAAGGCGGAATAGAAAAATCGCCGCCCAGACGTGATCCTCTTCCTTGTTCCGTGTTCCGTTGGCGTGGGGGGCGTTAGCTCTCGCTGTGCTCTCGAACGGTTGCGGGGAACGGCAGATAACCTCTAGAATGGTAATTGCGACGCGGATTGCGACGCGGATTGCGGCGTGGCGGCCCTCCGCGGATACTGCGTTGCAGGTTCTATCTTAGTCGCGAACTCACAAGGGCCTTGGGGTTTAGTTGGAAACCCCAGCTGGTCGATGGGTGTCAATCAGCATCGATAGCTTTATCTATTCTCGCACATTCTGGACTTGTGTCCGTCTATGGGAAGCACAATCGTTTCCTCGCTCGAATCGTTTTCAAAGAACAATGGAAATGTGGCGCTAGATTTTTCCTGCGCCGAGCTCATGAAGAGGGTTCGCCATGTCCCTTCAGATGATCACGCGCACGTTTGCGGGCGTTCTAATTGTTGAGTGCAATGGCCGGCTTGTACTGGGCGAAGAGTCAGCTAATCTGCGTCATCTGGTCCGGGACCTGCTAAACGAATACAAGCAAGTCGTGTTCGATCTCGGCAAGGTCAGCTACATCGATAGCAGCGGCCTGGGCGTCTTGGTAGGTCTGTATACCACGGCTCAGAGGGGCGGTGGAGGGATCAAACTGGCCAACCTGAATCCTCGCTTGCAGGACCTGATCCAGCTAACAAAAGTGTTCACGGTTTTCGAGGTATTTGAGCGGGCGGAGGACGCTGTTGCCGCCTTCAACCCGCTTGCCGGCCAAAGCACGCCGGAAGAGTGGTAGGGCTGCGGGTACTCTGAGGGTTTCCGTAGATGCTGCGTGAACCGGTGCCATCCTCGACGGAGGGTGTCAGGGTCTGATGGCTGGCCGGACTCGGTTGGGTCGCGTCGCGGCGATCGTGCCGATTCTCAGCCTTCGGAAGCATGGATGACGGCGCGAGCAACCGCGCTTCTCGCCGCAGCCGCAGCGCCGCGCCTTGAAGGTGTCGGACTTCCGCACGGCGGCCGTCAACACTTTACGGGCGACCCTCGCCGGCAAGTGAAGTATTGGGCAGCGTCAAAGAGATGAAATGAGGTGAGTCGCCGTGTTGCGTGCGACGGCGGATTTCATGTGACCTCGCTCCACGGCAAGCCTCTTGCCGCTTAGTCCTCTGGACTCGATCATTTGCCGCGGTTGGTCTGGTCAACCCCGAAGACCTCCCTGGTTCTCGAGCGCCGATGCCATTCCCTCGGACGAGAAAAAGGTGTAGGTATATACGATAGCCGGGGTCAAGGGAGACCGCCAATGGCAGGGCAGAACTCTGACGGCAAGAACCAAAATCCCAGAAACTGGGTAAGCCTTGTTCCTTACGGCCTCAACCAACAGCACCCGAACGCTTACAAAGACATCGTCGACACCCTCTGGGAAAACAAAGATAATCTCCGTTACGCTTGGCGCATCTTGAACAACGGCTGTTGCGACGGCTGTTCCCTCGGCACCTCGGGAATACACGATTGGACGATGAAGGGCGTTCACCTCTGCGCGTTGCGCCTGAAGCTGCTCCGTCTGAATACGATGCCTGCAATGGACTGGCACCTCTTGGAAGACGTCAGTGTTTTGCGCAAGATTCCTCCACGCAATCTGCAAAACCTTGGCCGCATTCCGGTGCCGATGGTGCGCCGACGCGGCGAAAAAGGCTTTCGGCGGATTTCCTGGGATGAAGCCATCGGGCTCGCGGTCGAAGGGTTGAAAGCCACCGACCCGCATCGCATCGCCTGGTATTTGACTTCGCGCGGGTTGACCAACGAAGCCTACTACGCGCATCAGAAAGTGGCACGATTTTTCGGTACCAACCACGTGGATACGAGCGCACGCATCTGCCACGCCCCCAGTACGGCTGGCTTGAGCGCAACCATTGGTTGCGCGGCCACCACCTGCTCCTACACCGACTGGATCGGCACCGACTTGCTTGTCCTTGTCGGCACCAACATCGCCAACAATCAGCCTGTCGCAACGAAGTACCTTTACTACGCGAAAGAAAAGGGAACGAAGGTTTATGTCGTCAATCCATACTTCGAGCCGGGGCTCGAACGCTACTGGGTCCCCTCGGTGCCGAAAAGCGCACTATTCGGCACGCGTTTTGCCGACGATTTCTTCCCCATCCATGTTGGAGGCGATATCCCTTTTTTTTATGGAGTGCTCAAACACCTGATCGAGAACGGCTGGGTTGATCGCGAGTTCATCGCCTCCCGGACGGTGGGTTGGGACGCCGCGGCCGCGAAGGCGAGTGGCCTCTTGTGGGAGACTCTGGAGCAGGGTTCTGGTCTGACGCGCACTGACATGTACCGGTTTGCCGAAGCGTTTGGCAAAGCACGATCGGCCATCTTCGTTTGGAGCATGGGTATAACCCAGCATCGCTACGGCACCGACAACGTACGAGCCATCGTCAACCTGCAACTCGCTAGGGGCAATGTCGGCCGCCCGAACACGGGCCTGATGCCGATCCGCGGCCATAGCGGCGTGCAGGGCGGTGCGGAAATGGGAGGCATGCCGAGCGCTTACGTGATGGGTGCGCCGGTCAACGAGGAAAATGCGCGCCGCTTCGCTCGGCCGGAGTATTGGGGCTTCGAGCCGCCTACCTGGAAGGGCCACACGGCAGCCGCAATGATTCTGGCCGCGGAGTGCAATGAAATCGATGCCATCTGGCAGAGCGGCGGCAATTTT
>JASHRE010000674.1 GCA_030037515.1 Candidatus Sulfotelmatobacter sp. | reverse complement strand
AATCTCGTAAAGTGTGCGGCGAATTGATGCCGCCTTCGATGATGAAATCGGCTGAAATCGTGCGCTGCGATTGGGCGAGGGCTGAGCCGAACATCCGCTATCACGACGAGGAATGGGGCGTGCCGGTTCACGACGACCGCACTCTGTTCGAGTTCCTGATTCTCGAGGGCGCGCAGGCTGGACTGAGCTGGACGACCATTCTCAACAAACGCCATAACTACCGGAAAGCGTTCGCGGGATTCGATCCCAAGCGCGTAGCGGGCTTCGATCGGCGAAGGATTCAGGCCTTATTGCGCGATCCCGGGATTGTGAGGAATGAGCTCAAGATCGCCTCGGCGATCGAAAACGCTAAGGCTTTTATTCGAGTGCAGAAGGAATTTGGCAGCTTCGACGCATACATCTGGCGCTTCGTAGACGGAGCGCCGCGCCTGAATGCGATCAAATCGTTGCAGCAGCTTCCGGCGCGGACGGCGGAATCCGATGCCATCAGCAAGGATCTCAAGCACCGCGGATTCAATTTCGTCGGCTCGACGATTTGCTATGCGTTCATGCAGGCCGTCGGCATGGTCAACGATCATCTGGTGAAGTGTTTCCGCTACAAAGAGGTTGTGTAGGGACGGCGGCTCCCGGTCGGGCAAAAGCTTGACCCGGCTATCCCGTGTTGTGCAATCCCGCCGCGATGCCGTTGATGGTCGCGCCCAAGGAATATTCGAGTTCAGCGCTGTGCTGACCCCGCTGCTTTCGCCGCAGCAGCTCGACTTGAATCAGGCTCATGGGATCGACATAGGGGTTGCGCAGGCGGATGGATCGTGCAAGCACGCGATTGCGCGCCAGCAGTTCGCGTTGGCCGGTGACGCGGAGAAGCATGCGGCGTGAACGCAGGAATTCTTCTTCCAGCATGGAGAATACGCGCCGCCGCAGCGCCGCGTCTTTGACCAGTCTGGAATAGACGCGAGCGATGCCGAGATCGGCCTTGGCCATGCCGATTTCGACGTTGGCGATCAAGGCCGCGAAGACGGGAAATCCGCGTGCCATCTGACGGACGAGTTGCTCGTGTCCCGAACCGCGATTCACGAAAGCTTCCAGCGCGTGCCCCACGCCGAACCAGGCCGGCACGGCGTGACGACTCTGCATCCAGCCGAAAACCCACGGAATGGCGCGCAGATCTTCGAGGCGGCGGCCTCGAGGACGCCGTGAGGGGCGAGAGCCGATGCGAGCCGCATCCAGCTCGTTGACCGGAGTGGCTTGCTCGAAATATTCGAGAACGTCGGAATTTTCCGCGATGTCGCGGCGATAGACGCGATACGCTTCTTGCGACATCTGTTCGACGGCTTCTTCCCAGCGCGCCGCGTCGAGGTTTTCTGGCCGTCCTGAAAGCGTAAGCGCCTCGAGACTTGCCGCGATCATCAACTCCAGATTCCACTCTGCCAGAACGGCGTCGGCGTATTTCCAATTCAGAACTTCGCCCTGCTCGGTGATGCGAATCTGTCCGCTGAAGCAGCCCGGCGGCTGCGCCAGAATTGCCGAATGCGTGGGACCTCCGCCCCGGCCGACGGTTCCACCGCGGCCGTGAAAGAGGCGCAGCCTCACATCGTGGTCTTGCGCGGCGCGATGCAATTCGCGATGCGCCTTGTACAGTTCCCAAGTGCTGGTGAGCATGCCGCCGTCTTTGTTGGAATCGGAATAGCCCAGCATGACCTCCTGCCAGCGCCCCCAGGACTCAAGCAGAGGGCGATACTCGGCGTGATTCCAGAGGCTACGCATCACGCTTGCAGCCGAGCGCAAGGAATCGATCGATTCAAACAGCGGCACCGGCATCAGGCCAGGATCACCGCCGGAAGCGGCCAGTCGTACGCCGAACGACTTGGCGAGCCGGACCACGGCAAGCACGTCGGCCTCGGACTCTGCGCCGCTGATGACGTATTGGCAAATCGAGGGCGCCGGGTAGGTCCGCTTCACTTCTGCGATCGTGCGAAACGTCTGGCGAAGTTCCTGGGTCTGTGCCGACTCCGTGCCGCCAGCGTTCGCGCCAAGTTCCTTGAGCACATCGGCATGCACGCGACCGTGCTGGCGGATATCGAGCGTATGCAGGTGGAAGCCGAATGTACGCACTTTACGAAGCAGAGGATCGATCCAGGCTGTGGCGAGGCGCTGGCCGCGGTTCTCGAGCAGACTCTTGCGCAGCAGCAACAAGTCGTGTTCGAATTCTCCGCAGTTCTGATATGCGGCTTTCCCCCGATCTCGGCCCTGCCGCAGCCTGGAAAAAACGTAAGCCAGGAATCGGCGGTAACTTTCCGATGTGTTGTTCGGTCCCCAGGCCATAGCAACGCCGGGCATTGTGCCTTCATAATGCCTCAGGCGATCGAGCAATTCCCGTGACACGCTGGTTTGCCGGCGCGAGGAACTAAGCCGATCACTGAGCGCTTCGACTTCATGCGCGTACTCGCGCAGGACCAGGGCGCGTGCCGAGGCGAGCGCGTCACGAATACAGTCGGGCTGCACCAGCGGATTTCCATCGCGATCGCCGCCGACCCAGGACCCGAAGTGAACCAGACTCGGCAAAGCATTGTGATCGAGCTCGAGTCCGTAGATGTCTCGAAAAGATTCGGCAATTTCCCCGTAAATCCTCGGCAGAGCGTCGAACAGCGAGAGCCGGAAATAGCGCAGGCCCATGCGAATTTCGTCGCTGACGGTAGGTTTGGCCAGGCGGACTTCGTCGGTCTGCCAAAGCGACGTTACTTCGGCGCGGATCCTCAATTCGGAGTTCTCCGCTTCTTCGCTGGTGAGCGGCAGGCGATCGAGTTTTTCCAATTGCTCGGCGATGCGCCGGCGCTTGACGAGAACCGTCTGGCGCGCGACTTCGGTGGGATGGGCGGTGAAGACCGGGGTGATGGAAATGGCGTTCAGCGCGGCCAGCGCGGCGTCTGCGGAAATGGCGGCTTCTTTCATGCGGGTGAGAGTTCCGCGAAAAGAACCGGCCAGAGCAGGATGATCGTGGTCGAGTTTCCCGGCGCGGCGGCGGCGCTTGCGATGGTTCGTCTCCGCGAGATTGGTCAGCTCGAAATAGATGGCGAACGCCTTTGTGACCTGGTAGGCGCGGGTCAGGTTCATGGCGGAGATCATTTCCTGAGCCCGAAGCATGAGTTCGCGATCGCAGCTCTCGGGAGCCGACTGGCGAACGGACTCGCGATGCTCGATCATCAAGCGGCGTAACTGCTCGACAGACTCGAATAATTCCTCTCCCGCCTGCTCGGCCAAAACATTGCCGAGAACTGCTCCGAGCGAGCGTACGTCGCGCCGCAGGGGATTGTCTTTTGCGGGCTCCTCGGAAGCGGCGGTCAGTTCGAGCAGACGAGCGGCCTGATCATCGGGTTTCCAGAGCGGTTTGTGCACGCGCGACGCCATTGGAGCGGTGATAAGTAAGACAGAATAAATGACGGAGGGAGCCAGTGACGAGAACGACAATTCCGCGCGGGGATGGTTCAACAAAAGGATGCGATCCGGATGCGCGAGGATGCGTCGTAAAGGCGACGCATCGCCCCCACCCATCGTCACAAAAGGGGGGGCGTTGGACCCCGGATCGAGCCCATCCCTCCGTCTTCCTTCGCGGCCGGCTCTGGGCAACGAAGCTGTAACCGAGCGCCCCCCGGCGTCGCCTATCGCACCCGGGAATACGTACTGCGGCACAAGGCGCCCGGGTCTGGCGCGGCAGCCGTGTTTCTGGTTCCGCTGGCAGGGGTCATTGCCGGCACCTGGCAGGCAGTGAAAGCGCGCGCCGAGGCACTGGCAAACCAGCAGCGTGTTTAGAGCTCAGCCCTTTTGGCGGTACGCCCGTAAGAACGCTTGCTCGGGATGACAGCCAATTATTTTGGGACTTCGAAGCGGTAGCCGATGCCGCGCAGGGTTTTCAGGTAGCGGGGATGGCGAGGGTCGATTTCAATTTTTTCGCGCAGGCGGCGGATGTAGACGTCGATCGATCGCGGGGTCACGAAGGGAGTCTCCTTCCAAACGGCATCGAGGAGTTGATCACGAGTCAGCACGCGGCCGCGATGCGTAGCGAGATATTCCAGAAGGCGGAATTCCCGGGTGGTGGTGGGAACCTGAGTTCCGGCGAGCTGCACGGTCATGGAACTGAGGTCGATTTCGAGATCCCCAAAACGAAGAACTTCGTTGGCGGCCGCCCCCTGCGCAACTCCGCGCAGCACGTTGCGCACGCGGGCCACCAATTCGCGCGGACTGAAGGGTTTGGTGATGTAGTCATCGCCGCCCAATTCCAGCCCTTTGACGCGATCGGCTTCCGAAGCCTTCGCGGTCAGAAAAATAATGGGCGTTGACGACAGCGCCGATGTCTGCCGGATCTGGCGGCACAGTTCGAAGCCGTCGCTTCCGGGCAGCATCACATCGAGCAAGAAAACCGAGGGCTGATCGCGAATTGCGTCGCGCACAACCGAAGCTGCGCTCATGAAGGTCTGGACGTCGAATCCGTTGAGGCGCAAGTTGTGTGAGATCAGCCGCGCGATGTCGGCGTCATCCTCGACGATAAAGATCAGCGGATGGGACAGAGCGGAGCGGGGGCTGCCGCTCGTCGGGTCGAGGGATTCTGGCGAAAACTGCATGTTCGTTTCAGACTCCCGCACGAGCCGTCCCATAATCAGGGAATAACCGCTAAGGGAAATGTAGGGAGGAGATGTTGCGCGGATGTTTCTCTTCTGTTAACGCACGGTGAATTTTGGCTCGAGAATCAGTTGGCCTTCTTCTTGGGAACGTGGCGAAGGCTGCGGCCTTCGATCAGACCGTACAGTTCCTCGGCAAGATTGGTGGCATGATCGCCTGCGCGTTCGAGCGCTTGCGCCATGAGAAGCACTTCAAACTCAGCCGGGCCCTCGGGCACGCTTTGCGCCAGATGCTCTTGAAACAGAGCGTGGCAAATGCGATCGA
>JASHRE010000072.1 GCA_030037515.1 Candidatus Sulfotelmatobacter sp. | reverse complement strand
CCGTACACCAAATGATCTTGACACTCGAAACTCATGGCCATATCGAGCGAACACCGGGCCAGGCCCGATCCATCCGTCTGCTGATTCCGCGCCACGAGCTACCGGACTTGATCTAGCGCGACCATCTGGACACTGAAATGCCCCACACCGATCGTCAGTGCGGCCCACTCCGGACGCTTACGCAAGTGGAAGTACGAATTGGAGGGAACACACAAATTTTCGACCGCAACCAAGTAAAACGCATTTTGCTGACCGAGCGCGCCCCGGCATCGAACTGAAGACGTTGAGTAGTTGTTGCAAGATTACGCTCATCTTCCGATCACTTTCAAAGTGGACTGAATCGAAACGGATTCGAAATTTAAGCGTAAAGGCCTGTTTTCGTCAGTTGTTCTGGCGCATAATTGTGGGTCGAGGGATAACGCCGTGCCACGGAACGGCCACCAGCTTGGAAAACGCACTTGGCAGTCCACTCTGCAGAGCGTCGGCACTCTGGCGATAACAACGCCTTTCGCTGCTGTAATGACGCTCATCCTGTGGCGTGCGTTCCTTTATCAGAAGGTAGGTTCGGTTCTAAGCGTCGGCATTGCATGTTTGGTCCTCGTGGTCCTCTCCGCCGTTTTCTACGCTTGTTGGATGTGGCTCTTCTTCTGGCATCCGGATGAAATCCGAAAGAGGATACCGATCAGCAGTAAGGAGCTGCGCCGGAGAAAAAAAGCATTCTACGATTGGCTCGCTTCACAGGGCCGGGGATCGACAACTAGGCGGGTCAGCTAGGCCATTGCTATTCGCGCCATTTGGTGAAAAACCCCCATTACGCTCAAACCCCCTCATTGCGTCGGCTACAATCCTTCTGTGCGATCTGCCCCCCATTATCGGCAACCGCTAAGCCGGGTGCTAGGATCCCGGACCCTAACGATCAGTGCTGGTGTAAAACGAGCGATCTGGTCGTCGGCTCTTGCCGTTCCTTGCGCCATGATCGCAACAGCAGTTTCGGATATTACAGCCGTATCAGATTTCTTTCGCTACGCAATTTCTCCCGGAACTGCGCTTGCGGTTCGGGTGTAAACGTCAGACCAAACTCATAGTCGGGCAGGTAACAAATTTGATTGTTAGTGCTGGGCCGCCCAAGCCGTGGGTGTTAGGTCGGATAAGCGCTGCAATTGCACATTGGCCATTCCCGGGAGTACGGCGGCGAGATATTCACGCACGGATAGCTTGATCCGTCGACAGGTCTCGATGATTGACAAAATCGCTGCAACCTTCGGTCCGGCTTGCGGATCGCCTACGTGAATCCAGTTCTTACGACCTACCGCGATTGGTCGGATTGAGTTCTCTGCCAAGTTGGTACTCAACTCTAACTCCGGGTAGTCCAGAAAGCGGATCAGCTTCGGCCACTGGCCGAGGGCATATTCGCAAGCTTTGCCCAACGTGCTGCCCGGCAGTGCACTGGCGCGGGCCGATTCCACCGCCGTTTTAATTTTATCCAGAACTGCCGGCGCTTTCTCGCGCCGTAATGCCTGACGGGCCTCGATATTTAAACCTTGCTCGCGAGCCACCGCATCAATGGCAAACAGGGCATTGATCTTCTCCACTATGGGCGTAGCCACTGCATCGCCGGGATTCAACTTCGCCACATTCGCGAAACCTCGTCGGCAATGAGTCCAGCATCCGGCATGGACCAGTCCCGGCCCGCCCACTTTCTCGTAGGCCACATATCCATCCGTCTGCAAAATCCCCCCATATTTCCCCAGGAACTGCTTCGGGCCCTCGCGACCTCGTCCCAAACGAAAGTCGAACACCACCGCTCCCTGCGGATGACTGTATTGCCAAAGGTAGGCCTGATGATTGTGTCCCCGCCCATCATGCATTTGCACTGCCACCGGGGTTTCATCGGCTTGCAGATAACTTCCCCCCAACAACTCCTTCTTCAGCGCCTCTACCACCGGCATCAGCATCTGCCCCACCTGCATCACCCAGCCATCCATCGTCGCCCGGCTCAACTCCAGTCCGCTTTCTTGCTTCAGTGTCGCGCTCTGCCGATAAAGGGGAAGATGACTGCAATACTTGTTCACCAGCGTTTGGATCACCACTCGATCGCTGACCAATCCCTTTTCGATAATCCGCTTCGCCACCGGTGCTGTCATCACCCCACCTCGACCACAACGGCACGCTCGCTTCTCGCGCTTGCTCACTTGGACGAAGTACTGGGCCGGCTCCACCTCCAACTGCTCACTGATCTCGTAACCGATAATCACTTTCTCTTGGCCACAAACCCCGCACTTACACTGTTCCGCAGGACAAGCAATCACCCGTTCTACTCGTGGCAGGTGCGCCGGCAATGTCTGCCGGCCAGGGTGTTTCTTGGCTTTCCTTTTTCCCTGTATCCACACTGCACTGATCTCGCCGTTCAGCGGGGGACGTTCACTCTCGGCTTCTATCTCCGCCTGGCTGACCCCGGGTTCTTCCTCCAACAACTCCAACTGTAAGTTCGAGAGTTTCTCGCTGCCCACTCCATACTTCTTGATTCGCTTCAGCCGCAGCTGTTCCTCTAAGGCCGAGCGCTGCAGTTCCGACCACTGCAACTTCTGTTGCAGTTCCGCAATCAGCACCTGCGCTTCCTCTAGTGTCGTTGGTCGAGATCCGTAAGAATGGAATTCAGCACTCACGATGAGTGCTTATTAGCAGAGGACATCTGTGGAAAGCAATCGTTTTATGCAGGATTTATGCGGGGTGCAACCACTTCGTCAATTTCTTTCCGATACCACGGCCGCGGCGTGGCGGCCTGCAGATCCATGCCCCCAATCAACATCGCAAACTCTTCGGGCGTGAGCCTAACCTTAACTTCTTCCGCACTCACCGCCGGCCAACGAAAACACCCACGCTGTAATCGCTTGCCACACACCCAAAGTCCCGTTCCGTCCCAGTAGATCAGTTTCAATCGATTGCGACGCGCATTACAAAATAAAAATACATGGCCGCTGAGCGGCTCGCACTGTAATCGATCGCGCACCAATCCATATAAACCTTCATACCCTTTGCGCATGTCGGTAGCTCCCGGCGCCAGGTAGATGCGGGTCGCCCGCCCAATCCCAATCACCCTACATCCCCTCCAACACTTGCACCACACGCTGCAAGGTTGTCGCATCAAAGTCGGCCTCGATTACGATCCGTCGTCCGCTTCCTACCATTACACTGAGACCACACCCAGATGGTTGCGCACCCAACTTCTTGACCGCCAACTCCACCGCCACCAGTCCTCCCTGCCTCACCTCGCTCGAGCCGCGCTCCTGTCGCAAGTAGCGACCCAGTGTACTCAGCACCAGATCATGGCACCGGCAAAATTCAACTTGCGTCAGTTCGCCGCTCTTAAACTCACTCACGATTTGCTGGATCTCGGCAGGCGTACGTCGGCGTTTCCTTTGCCTTACTTGTCCTTCGCTCATCCCGTTACTTCAGCACACAACCACCGCCCTGACTAGAATGCGGTTGGACTGACGCTTACCGCAGAAGATGCGGTCTGCATCCGCCTGAGCGCCACACTTCGTGCAGGTGTTCCCAGCGAACGCACTACCCCAACGGACCGTCATCGAAGCCAATCATACGCCCGATTAACGATGATTGTCGTAAGCAGGCCGTAGCACTCGGAACCCTGTCCGGCATTTTGAGAAGTGTAATAGCGATTT
>JASHRE010000673.1 GCA_030037515.1 Candidatus Sulfotelmatobacter sp. | reverse complement strand
GCCGAATTGGAGTTGGATTCTTACGGCGGCGCCCACGGAGTCACGCCCGAATATCTGGAAGCCTATTCGTGGCTGGCACGTGCGGCACTCGATGCCGGCCAATATGACCGGGCGACGACGTACGCAAAGCAAACGAAAGCTCTGGTTGTGGAGCAACTGAAAACGCGTGCGCTCGATGCAGAGCCGCACCTGCCGATGGCATTGGGAGCTGTCATCGAAGTGCAGTCGCAGGCTCTAGCCGCGCGCGGCCAGCGAACGCAGGCGGTTGCTCTGCTGCAGGCCGCGCTGCGAACCTACGGGTCGACCTCGATTCGCGACCGACTGCAAAAAAATCTGAATGTGCTTTCGCTCGAAGGCAGACCCGCCCCTGCCTTGAAGTCTTCGAGTGAGTCGCTGGGCGCGAGGGTGCCTTCTCTGGCGCAGTTGAGAGGATCTCCGGTGCTGTTGTTTTTCTGGGCGCATTGGTGTGGAGACTGCAAAGCTGAAGCGCCGATCATCACACAGCTGCGGTCTGAATTCGCTTCCAAAGGGTTGGCGGTAATCGGTCCCACCCGACTGTACGGATACACCGCGCAAATTGAGCATGCCTCCGCGACCGACGAGCTGATGTACATCGACGCGGTGCGCCATCGCTTCTACCCGGGATTGCTCGATATGCCGGTGCCGATCAGTGCCTACAACTTCGGTGTCTATGGAGCCTCGACCACGCCAACGCTGGTGCTACTTGATCGCTCGGGAAAGGTGGCTTGGTACCATCCGGGAGCAGTGCCATACGGCGAGTTGCGGGGAGAGATTGAGAAGGTCGTGGCGAGGTAGCGTGGCGGAGGCACGCCCGCCGGCGTTCAGGTCCCAGAGTCATAAAAAAGAATCTATGTTGGGCATTTTCAAAAGCAGGCAGCGCACGCCTCAGAGCCTGGAAGATCTCGCTGAACGCATATTGAACCTGCAGGATCGCGGGTTGGATGTTGACGGCCACCCGAAAGCCGACCCCAGAGATCCGAAGGTGCAGGATCTGCATATAAGAACTTTCAGCTTCGGACTGCCCGAGGAATGGATGAGGTTGAAACAGGCCAAAGCGCACTGCGCGGAATCAGCGAAGGGAGGAGACGGCCCGGGTCGAAAACACCTTGGTCCTCCTCTGCTGGGCGGGGGCGCCCACGCCACACCGGCTACAATCTTTTCGTGAATCTCGATGACACCATTGTGGCGATTGCCACCCCGCCTGGGCGCGGCGGAATCGGGGTGGTCAGATTGTCCGGACCGGAAGCGAAAAAGATCGCCGCGCCCATGATGAGGCTTAAGCATGACTTGGAGCCGGGACAGGCGGTGGTTGGGGAGCTAGTGGATTCCTCGTTTTCTGAGAAAAGCAAAACTCCCATCCTAGCCACACAAACCGCGGCTGGAGTGGCGCACCCTGTTGCCGAGTTTCGCTCGGCTTGGACGGGCGCCTCGCCCGTCCCCACACCATCCGTCACCACACAAGCACAGAAGATCGATGAGATTGTCGTGACCTATTTCGCCAGTCCCCATTCGTACACGACCGACGACATCATCGAAATATCCGCCCACGGATCGCCGGTCGTCTTGCGGCACATCCTGGAGCTTTGCGTCGCCGCCGGGGCGCGGCTTGCTGAGCCGGGGGAGTTTACCATGCGGGCGTTTCTCAACGGGCGCATCGATCTCACGCAGGCCGAAGCTGTTCGCGATCTGATCGATTCGCGGACCCTGTATCAGGCCAAAGTGGCGGCGCAACAGCTCGAAGGTGCACTCTCGCGACGGGTGCAGCCGATTAAGCAGAGGCTGGTTGAACTGATCGCGCGACTCGAGGCGGGAATTGATTTTGCAGAAGACGACGTTTCAGTCATGCCGGATCAGTCGATTCTCGAAGGCATCGCTGCCATTTGCGCTCCCATCGAACAGCTTCTCGCCACGTTCGCTTACGGCAAGATCGTGCATGAAGGATTGACGCTCGCGATCGTCGGCCGGCCGAACGTCGGGAAGTCGAGCTTGTTCAACCGTCTGGTCGAGCGAGAACGCGCGATCGTCACCGCAACTCCGGGGACGACGCGTGATCTCGTGAGCGAAACGATTGCCATCGGCGGGATTCCGGTCAAACTCGTCGATACGGCCGGAATTCGTCAGGCGCTCGATGAAGCCGAATCGATCGGCATTCAGAAATCAATGGAAACGCTGGCGGATGCGGATTTGGTTCTGGTGGTGCTGGATGCGTCGCAGACGCCGACGGAGGAAGACGAGGAGCTGCTCGGCCGGACCGGTAGCCGTTCGCTTATTGTGGTGCAGAACAAGTCTGATCTGAGAGCCAGGAAAATCCCCACTTCTCCCAACCCCGGGGAGAACTGGGGCGCCCGCATCCCGGTCTGGACCTCGGCTCTGACTGGAGAAGGCCTGGCTGAGCTGCGCACCGAAATCTTGAAGCTTATCGGCGGAGAGGCTGGAGTGCAGGGCGAGTCCGGATTTCTGACGAACGTGCGGCATAAGAACTTGATTTCCGACTCGCTGGCCGCACTGGGCGCGGCCAAGACTGCCATCGACGCGAAGATTCCTCACGAGATGTTGTTGCTTGATCTTTACAACGCCTTGCGGCCGCTGGACGCGATCACGGGAGCGACCACGACCGACGACATTTTGAATTTGATCTTCAGCACATTCTGCGTGGGGAAGTGATTGCTAGCCCACTTCTTGGCATACTGCTCAGATCAGGATTCGGCAACACGGCGGGGATCCTCTATGAATCGCGCCGTCACCGCGCCAAAGAGGAATCCACCCACGTGCGCCAGGTAAGCGACTCCGCCGGTTTGCACGTTGGCGACCGAGCCCGCATTCCACAACTGGATAAGGAACCACACTCCGATCAAAAGCGCGGCCGGAATGAAAGTGAT
>JASHRE010000672.1 GCA_030037515.1 Candidatus Sulfotelmatobacter sp. | reverse complement strand
GTAGTAAACCTTCGGTTGCGTACCCAGGCTCGCAATCAAGCGGAATGCGTCAGGCGATCGCGATTCCCGCGACACTGGATCGTCCGGGTCGGCGAGATTGCCGCAGTGGATCGCGCCGGTCGGGCAGGCTTCCACGCAGGCGGGAACATGGTCTGCCGGATCGATCTCGCGCTTTCTATTTGCGGCAGCTTTCTCCACTGCACGATGCAGGCGTCCGTGGCACAGATTGCATTTTTCCACCACGCCACGCATGCGGACGGCTACACCGGGATTCAGGCTATTTTCCATCCCGGCCGGCCAAACCGGATCCCACCAGTTGAAATAGCGCGCGTGGTAGGGGCACGCGGTCATGCAGTAACGGCAACCCAGACAACGCTGCGGCATCTGCATCACGATTCCGGTCGCCGTGTCGACTTCGACGGCCTGCTGCGGACAGACGCTGACGCAAGGAGTTTCGTGCTCGCACTGCATGCACATGATCGGGATGAAAGCTTCGCGGCGATTGGCCCCGTCACCATTTGAAACTTTGCAGACTAAAAGCGGCGTGAGCCCTGTTCGCGCGCTGGCTTGCGGAAGGGCCGGCGTGTTGTTCTCGGCGGCGCAGGCTATCATGCAGGCCCCGCAGCCGGTGCAGTGGTCGAGATCGATCAACATGCCATAGCGGGCGCTCATACGGTTCTCCTCGCCGGTGCTTCGCGCAGTTTAGACTCACGGTAGAGCTTGGTTGCGAGCGGCGGCAGAACCGGGGCCGACCAGCTTGCGGACCAATCGCCCTCACTTGTAGCAGTCGCCATGGTTTGCGGCCACTCCTTAACCTCGCATTTCCATCCGCCAGGACGCAGTGGGTCGCCAATCCAGATCGCCCCAGCTTGCAGTTGTTCTTCCAGCTTTTGCCCTGATTCGAACTTGGCCACGGGAGTGATTTCTTGTGCGTGGACGCTGCCCCGGCCTGATCTGCGGAGATTGGAGCACCGGCGGTGGATAATCTGCTCTGGCATGGGCAGATTTTTGTCAACACTGGCGAGGAATTGTGCAGCGCTTCGTACCTCGTGAGTTGGTTTCGCCAGCTGAGGCGCAATGGCGTAGCTCTCGATCACCGAGGTGGCGGCGGTTGGGACATCCGTCAGTTCCTCGAGGAACCCCGGAGCAGGCAGCAGCCAGCCGGCTCGACTCGAGCCGCCGTCCCAGGCAGTGAAGCGAAAGATTTCGGCGTCTGTTTGTGGCACGAAATCCCAGGGTACGGTGGAATCGATCAAAATGGCGCCAGGGTTTGAGATCGGCCCTTCCCTTGAAAGGCAAGCCTTGCTCAGTTTTGACCTGCGAACGATGCCGCCTCGGGCTCCGATGGCGCCCAAAATTCCGTTCAGTGCTGCGACTTCGGGATTGTTGTCTTTGGCGATGGCAAGCACGGGCGGTTTCGCCACGATGGTTCGGGCGAGGTCACGGATTTCTTCGATTGTGCGGCCGGTGCGATCTGCGGCTTGGGCGAGAGTGGTTCGAGGGATTGGGCCGCGTGCTGCCACGAGGCACTCCTCGATGAGAACGCGCGCTAAACCAGCGGCCAGAGCGCCTTCAGAACCGGGCTTCGCGCTCACCCACTTCCAGGCTTTAGCGGCAGTGCGCGAACAAGAATCTTCGATATGAATCAGACGCAACTGAGGATCGCTTACTCCATTTGTGCGCTCTGCCCATAGTCGCGTAAAGCGGCCAGGCACTCCCCATCCATCAAGCATCGGCGCGCCGAAGCTGATGATAGTCTGCGCATTTTCGAGATCGTATCCTAGGGCACGGGCGGAAGCGTCGCTCCAGTTTTCGTATGGAACAAGGGCACCAGTCTCCGGACCCTCTGCCACGAGACAAGCTCCGCGTTTTTCCGTGAAACTCTCGAAGACAGACGAAGCGGCGCGGCCCGGATGACCATCGACGATCACCACCGGACCGCGATTGCAGGCTTTCACGAAGGCTGTTTGCGAAGCATCCCAGGAGGAAGCAACGCCGTCATGCCTAACCGTACGCAAGCGCATGGGATGCCAGTTCAGTTGGTGGGCGCCAAAGCCAAGCGGGCACAACGCACCGCGCGTAAGGGGGTTCGTATTCACTCCAGAAACGCCGACCGGCCATCCTCCCGCCATTCTTACCTTCATCGCGCAGCCTTGAGGACACAGCGTGCAGAACGATTGCTTCACTTCCACCGGACCGCGCGCCGGCTGTGGAATCCAGGGCCAGTTCTGGGTCCATATGGAAACGTCATCTAGCAGTTTCCATGGCACAGGCGTGAAGGGCAGCCCCGCGGCCGCTCCCGCTCCCCATACAAGCAAGTCTCGTCGTGTGAGTTTCATTTCTTCCTCATTCGTGACAGCCGAGGCAACCGACTTGCACGCTGTGCCGGCGATGGCAATCTTCGCAGTCGCTCATCTTCATGCCGTCGCCCGGCGCACGATGCAATCGGGTCATCGAGTGTCCCCAGATATCACGGCTGTAGCCGCTGATCCGGTTGACCTCGTAAATCCGCGATTGATCTAACTCACCGTAGTGGCCGTGGCAATCCGTGCAGGCTAAGCCTGCGCGCTTCACGTGAACGGCATGCGAGAACCACACGTTTGCCGGCTGCCGGGAGTACACGAGCCACGGCGTGGACACTCCCCGCTTGATGTAGTGGTCGACCAGCGTCGCCTCGGCGGTGCTGGTTCCGATCTTGCCGGAGTGGCAGCCGACGCATGTCTCCATCGGGGGTAGGCCGGTGTACTGGCCGTCATCGCCAAAGGCATGGCATTGGCTGCAGTCGCTCACGCCGGATTTCTCGGCGTGCGTTTTGTGCAGGAAGGCGAGCGGTTGCGGCCGTTTTGAATAGAGCGCCCGCGGAAAGGCGACCCACCCGGCGAGAAGCGCCGTGGCAAGTCCGAGTCCGAAAACGACCTGGTTCCGCGACATGATCAATCCTCCGCAGTCCAATCGTGCTTGGAGAGAAAATGCTGCAACAGGCACACCAGATGCCGGTGGGGCAGAAGTTGGGCGATGCCGGAGACCGGCATGCCGCCGTCGCAGTCGAGCGCGTCGGTTTCGTGAATCTCCAGCGCGAGACGCGCTCGTTCATCACCCTGCCAGGCACTGGCCTGCGCGCCGGAAACCAAGCCATCGCGAGTGCGTCCTGGTACCTCCCATCCTTCGAACAGCCACCCCGCGCCATATGGATCCTTCACGATGCGCGAAGGATCGCTACGCACGCGGCCGTTCACTTTCTGAATCAAGACCGGATTGGGGAAGCTCATCGGCCACTCCACGCCGTGGATGGTCAGCGCGAGAGCCGGACAGTGCTTGCCGTGCATCGTGATAAAGGTGATGCCGTCGATCGATCCCGCGAAGTCAGCTACAAATCTGTCGAGCCCGATGTGGCACAGGCCGGAGTCTGCTACATCGAGCCAAAAGTGATTGGGCGAGTAGAGCAGATTCACGGCGGTGGAAGCATGCGGCCGCGCCAGCATCAAGTAGGAATCGCAATAGCGGTAACTGTTGCCGGTGCAATTGGAAAGCGCCGAATCGCTGAAGGGGACGAACTTGGTAACGGGAGAAATTCCGCAATATTGCACTCGCATCTGTTCTAAATGCGGACAGCGGCTGTGCTGTGCCTCATTCTTGTTCACTAATTCGCACTCGAGATATCTGGGGGAGGCGCAGATGCCGCTCGCCGCACCCGGTCCGTCAAGAATCAGCTTGCGAATCGGAGCAACGTGGCAGTAACGGGCGCAACCTTCTTTGAGAAATGGGCAAGACATGCTCTTACTCCTTGCCGGATTCGTTGTCCGAAGTTTTCGGTTCTTGCTTTTCGCCGCCATCAACCATGGTGTAGCCGAGTCCTGGGACATTGAGCCCGTGTGGATCGGCGCGCAGTATCGCTTTCCAATCGGCAGCGATCGAGTCCCAGTCCCGGCGCTTGAGGTGAGGCGCCTTCTGCGGCTTCCTGATGAGCAACTCCCAGCCCACGGAGACGATGACCAGCGCCAGTGCAGTCACCGTAATCAGCGCTAACGCATAGTTGGTCATCATGAGCCAGAAGGTCCAATCTTTTTCGAGCATGATGAAGTGACCTCCTTCGCAGTCAGAAAACAAAGGCTACCGGAGGGGAAAGCAATTTGGGGTCCCAATGGAATTGCAAGGACTTAGGTGAGAACTGCTCGACTCGCGTGTTGGAATTCTCGACAAAAAATCGGACTTGTCCACACAAGAGCAACCCGAAAGGTAAACAACAGCAAAGGCGTATTGGCCCAGTTGTTGTGGGCACCTTTTTCAACGGATTTAATCAGGCGTGTGTTTTTCGAGCTTGCCTGGCCGCTGTTATGTTTCGCCGCCGGATTCGATTGATTTCCTCTTGACCGGGAATTTGGCGACGATAGGGCAAGTGCGTCGGACGGGGTCGATTGGGCAGACATGATGGCGGCGCCTGCCAGGGAATCTGAACCGCCAGCCGATGCGCAAAACGATACCCAAACTCTTGCCTCCGGTTGACAAACGCCTCATAGGGAATCAGGCTGACGCGCTCGTCGCTGATTCGAGAACTTCGCCCCCGCTCGACTTGCCGCTGCATGGGCTCGAAGTTCCGCTGGATTCGGTCCACGCCTACAGCAGGGGTGTCCTTCTGGGATCAACGAACTTTACGGCTGCAGAAGCCAGGAAGAGGCGGCGGAAAAACCGGGACAGGACGCGTACCGAGGTAAATGCCTGCTCCAGAGCCTCCAGCAAGCTGAACTTCTTCAATTCCCTCGAATCGCTGCGCGATCCGGTCGTGTTTGCCGCTCTGATCGAGCGTGCCCGAACCTGCGAATGGGTAGTCTTTGCTAAGCGCCCCTTCGCCGGCAGTGGTCCGGCTTTTTCGCGTCTGTACCGATTTCCGAGAAATCCGTAATAGCGAATGCGCTGGAAGCCCGCGGGCAGCACGTGGAGCAGGAAGCGGCGGATGAACTCCTCTGCGTCCAGGTCCATGGTCTTGCTCGGATCGTTATGGCGATAGTCCTTCCAGTGAAACCTAACGCGGCCATCGTCGATGCTGACCAGCCGGTTGTTGGAGATGGCCACGCGATGGGTATAGCGGCCGACGTAGTCGAGCACCTGTTCCGGACCGCGTTTTCAAATGATCGATGACACTTTCTTCGATCGCAAACGTATGCCTGGCGATAGGAATGACTGATGAGCCCAAAGAAGCGGCCTGACTTGCTCCAAACTCTATGAAAGGTCCGGGCGACTCCTATCCTCTTCGCTACTTCATGCGAGGTGAAAGTCCAGAGCCACACGGTCGCGCAACGATGCCTCCAACCCTGCCTGAAAGGCAAGGCTCCGAGAGGAAAGCAATCGAAAGGACAGTGAGCTTCATGAGGACTCACGGGACAGTGTCCTGAATGCTGTGATATCGAGCCTCAGCTTTAAGCCTCGCCGCTTGGTGCGCGTCTCCTTGGTGCATATGACAAGGCCGGAATGTATTCACTTGGGCTTCGCAGCCGCAGTTTTCAGATGCGATGATGGTTCCGTCGCGCTCCTTTCGGAACTTCACACGGCTGTATTTCATTGTTTGGAAGCGTGTTCCAACCGCTGGGCCATCAAGTTGGCTTGTGTTTAGCCGTGAGTGGAAACTGAAAGGTGAGGAACTCAACAGCAAAGTCAGAACCCCGGATTGGGCTGGAAAACGTTAATCGCATAGTCCTCCGAACGGTGAACCTGTTCAAGAAGTTTGGAAACACGAGAGGTGACTAAAGTAACGTCGCAGATTCTCGTGGCCTTTTGAACTGTCTTTTTCTCCGGCCGTGGGACCGGGCCGTCTAAGTTTTCCTGCCCTGGTTGGGCGTTCTCGTTTCATGACCCGGTGAGTTCCTTGTGGGTGATTCTCTCCCTACCACGTTACCAGGTCGGATCGTTCTAAATTTACTTTTGCGAGTATAGTGTCGGGCATGGCGACTGCATCCCGCGAGCTTTCCTCGTCAAGTCCTGCAAGCATAGTCACCAGGCCCACGTCCCCTCGTTTGATGTGCCTCGACATCTTTCGTGGTATCTGTGTGGCGGGCATGATCGTCGTGGACAATCCGGGCAGTGACACCAAGGCGTATTGGCCCATCATGCATGCAGA
>JASHRE010000671.1 GCA_030037515.1 Candidatus Sulfotelmatobacter sp. | reverse complement strand
CAAGGGGCGTGCGTACCACGAAGCTGGCGTCGGCATAGTTGGTCGCCACCCACTGGTCCGGATCCTCATACAGCGAGTAATACACCTGGTATTGATTGGCCGGACCGTTGTCCTGCAGCCCTGCGTATTTGACGTGATTCACGACGCCGACAATTGCACAGGGGCCGAACGAGGCGAATCCGGCAGTGATGGTGTGTTCTATGGGCTTCCCCTCAGGGAAAAACCTGCGAGCGAAATTGCTGTCGATCACGGCGACGCACGAGGATTTCGTATTGTCCCGCTCGCTGAAAAAACGCCCTTGAAGCAGTTGCATGCCCATGGTACGAAGATAATCTGGCCCGGTAAGAAACCAGCCCGTTCGCGGTGCGGCCTGCAGCGACTCTGGCTTCTTGGAGTCAAGCCAAAATGGCAGGTAGCCACCTTGTCCGGTCAGGGGCAGGGCTGTGGTAAGCTCCGCCGCCTCCACCCCAGGGATCTGACGAATTCGTTCGATCAACTGCCGGTAAGCGACACGAGTATCCCCGGGAGTTTTTGTCAGCGAGGGCGAAATCCCGACTTTGAAGGCGATTACGTTGCTCGTGTCGAAACCGGGAGGAACATCCCGTAAACGAAGAATTGTGCGCAACAGCAAGCCAGCAAACACCAGCAGCACCAGAGTTGACGCCACCTGCACCATTACAAAACTGCTCTGGGTCCGCCGGTGGACGCCGGTTAAACCCCGCCCACCCTCCTTAAGCGATATTTGCAAATCGGTGCTCCAACTCTCGAGAACCGGCGCGAGGCCAAACAAAATTCCAACCACGACCGACAGGATTAATGTGTAGAGCAGGACCGGAGCATTCACGGCGACGTTTTCGGTGCGGGGCAAAACTCCGGGGATGGCGGCCAAGACGAACCTGGTTCCGTAAAAAGCAATCAAAATCCCCAGACCGGCTCCTGTGAGCGAAAGGGTCACGCTCTCGGTCAACAGCTGCCGAGCCAAGCGAATCCGATTCGCCCCAACTGCAGAACGAATGGCAAATTCTCTGCTGCGCGCCGCAGAACGGGCCAGGAGGAGATTGGCGATATTCGCGCAGGCAATCAACAAAACCAGTCCGACTGCGGCCAGGAGCAGGGCAAGTGTTTGACCAGCGTTCCCAACGATTACCTGCTTTAGAGGTTCAACGTAGATTCCGAGGTCTCGGTTGTCGCTGGGATAGTCACGATCGAGGCGACTCTGAATGGTGTTCATCTCCGCCTGACTTTGCGAGATGCCCACTCCCGCTTCGAGGCGCGCGGCCGTAAAGATGCCTTCGTGACCTGCGCGATCATTGAGTATCAATGGGCCGAGCTGGCCCAATGGTGTATAAACGTCGGCGTCCTCAAAGAGCCGAAATCCGCGCGGAGCAACCCCTACAATCGAATAGTTCACGCCGCCCAGAGTTACAGTCTTGCCCAATGCTCCGGGGCTGCTACCGAACCGCTCCCTCCATAAGCGATTGCCAAGAACAACCGCCGGCGCGCCGCCGGGCTGGTTTTCCTGTGGGGTAAATTCGCGTCCCAGGGCGAGCCGTGTCCCGAGAGTGCTAAAGAAGCCCGAGGAGATCTGGCTGGCCTTTACATGGGAAGCAGCCCCGGGAAAGGTCAGATCAATTTCCTGCTCGCGGAAAGCGGCCATTTGCCGAAATGAGCGGGCACTCAGTTGCCAATCCAGAAAGTTCGGATACGAAACCCAAACGCGTGGAAAACGCGGATTGTTTTCCCAAACTATCACCAGGCGATCGGGCTGGAAATAGGGCAGCGGCGCGAGCACCACGCCTTCTAGGACGCTGAAGATGGCCGTGTTCGCGCCAATTCCGAGAGCGAGCGTAATCACCGCGACCGTGGTAAATCCTGCATTCTTACGCAGCTGCCGCAGGGCGTAGCGAAGATCCTGCGCTAGATGCATCATGATCGTGCCTCACTCATATCGCAGGGCCACCATGGGATCGACTTTCGCAGCGCGCCGCGCGGGGAGGTAGCAAGCCAACAGAATGGTGGCCGCCAGCACCGCGGACGCAGCAGACAAAGTCAGAGGATTGAAGAGACTGGTTCCGTAGAGCAGGCTGCTGAGAATCCTGCCCAGCAGGAGCGTCGCGAACAGGCCCACAGCGAAGCCGACGCAGGCAAACTGGAATCCTTGGCCCAGTATCAGGCGAAAGAGATCTCTGCGATCGGCGCCCAGCGCGATGCGAACTCCGAGCTCGCGGTCACGCAGCCGAACCGTGTAGCTGATGATCCCGTACACTCCCAGTGCCGCCAGCGCCAAAGCAAGACCGGCAAAAATGGAAAGAAGAATCACCAGGAACCGCCGGCCGGTCAGCGATGCATCCACTCGCTCCTGCATTGTACTGAAGTCATAGAGAGCCTCGGCTGGATCGACGCCGCGCACTGCGGCTCGCATAGGATCGCTCAAACTTTCAGGGTTGCTATCCGTCCTGACCACAATTCCGACCGAGTCCCGAGGCGACTGTGCGAGTGGCAAGTAGTAAAAACCCTCGCTCGTGTCGTATTGCAGAGAAGAGGCTTTGGCGTGGCCGACGATTCCGACGATCGTCATCCAGCGCACACCCGGAGCACTTGCCAGCTGTACGTGCTGTCCGATCGGATCGGCCCCTGGCCAGTAGCGACGGGCTAGGGTGTCGTCGATTAGGCATACGGGTTCGGTTTCGGCGCGGTCCTGCGGCGAAAAAACTCGTCCGCGAAGGAGAGGAATCCGAAGAGCCGCAAAATAATCCGGAGAGACGCTCCGGTTGTTGCCGTGGGGGCCGGGATCATTCGGTGGGAGCGTCTGCCCCTCAATGTGAAATGACGCCGATCCGCCCGCGTTGGTAAACGGCAACGCGTTCGTGATCGCGGCGTGAGTTACGCCCGGAATCTCCTTGAGTCGCTCCTCTAAAGCGCCGTAGAAGGCAGCCTGCTGTTCATCGCTCTTGTAGGTGGTCGCAGGCAAGCTCAATTGGGCTGACATCAGACCGCCAGGGTCGAATCCGGTCTTCACTTGCTCAAGCTTTTCGAGGCTGCGGACCAGAAGTCCGGAAGCCAGCAGCAGAACCATGGCCATGGCGATCTCTGCGATCACCAGCCCGGAGCGAAACCGCTGGCGGCCCCGGCTTGCCCCCTCGGAGCGGCCACCTTCCTGCAACGCCTCAAACCAGTTTCCTCGCGTCAGTTGCCAGGCCGGGGCTACGCCGCACAGCAGAGCGCAGAAGCTTGTGAGAGCGATCAAAAACAGAATCACCGTCCCCCCCATCCGGACGGAAATGTTCAGCATCAGGTCAGCGGGTGCAAGCAGCAAAAGAAGGGGAACCACGCCTTTGGCCAGCATTAAGCCAATCGCAGCGCCCGCAAGGGCCAGACAGAGCCCCTCTATGAGCGCCTGTTGCTGAACCTGGAAGCTCCCCGCACCCAGCGCGATTTGGATCGAGAATTCCCGCCGCCGGCCCGAAGCTCGCGCCAGTTGAAGTCCGGCGATATTGGCGCACACAATCAACAGGATGGTTCCAACGGCTGCCAGGAGAATGAATAGAGGTTCTCGCAAATCTCCGGTGACGAACCCAATCAGAGGCATGCAAAACATGCCCCAGCCCATGCCTTTCGAAAAGTCTTCGGCGGCGGTAACCTGCGCGCTGCGCATACCAAGGTATGCGTTCGCCTCGGCGAGCGTGACGCCCGGTTGCAGCCTCGCGGCGCCGAAAAGATATTCGTTATGCCGGTTCTGGGCGTCGAAGTAGCTCCCCGAAGGAAGCCCAATCGGAATCCATAACTCCGCCTGATTCGGCCACGCAAAATCGGCCCCCATCACCCCAACCACTTTGTACGGTTCCTGATCCAGTTCTAGGGTCTGCCCGATGATTGACGGATCCCCGCCAAAACGCTGCCGCCATGCGTGATACGACAGAACCACGACGTGATTGGCCGCGGGCCGGTCCTCTTCAGGACGAAAGACACGTCCGAGATACGGATGCGCCCAAAAGACATCGAACCACTGCCAGGAAACCATTGCTCCCGAGAGCCGTTGGGGTATCGAATCGCCGCTCGTGTAGTTGAAATCTTCTCCCATGAGCACCGCGGCCGAAGT
Source organism: Candidatus Sulfotelmatobacter sp. (assembly GCA_030037515.1). GTDB lineage: Bacteria > Acidobacteriota > Terriglobia > Terriglobales > Acidobacteriaceae > Sulfotelmatobacter. The sequence goes on along the minus strand of JASHRE010000671.1, from coordinate 169 downwards.
GAAGATGTTTTTCGCCGAGACCGCGTCGCCAAAATCGGTGGAGGAAATATTGATGTTGGCGAGATCGCCGAATGCATACTTCGCCCGCAGGGCCACTACATCTTGCGGGTGAGGGATTCCGCTGGGGTTCAGCAAGGCGGCATTCATCACGCTGAACACTGCCATGGTG
>JASHRE010000670.1 GCA_030037515.1 Candidatus Sulfotelmatobacter sp. | reverse complement strand
CCAAGGACAAGCGGCTGAACTTCATGGTCGGTTATTGGTTGTTCCGGGGACAGGACGAGTACGAACTCTCGAAGAAGTTGACGTTACGAGCTCTTGCCGTCGACGCCAATTACGCCACGTGTGACAACCAGTTGGCCTACATCTATTCACGATCGGGGGATATCGATAAGGCGCTGGAGTATGCCGCGAAATACATGGAGCTGCTGCCTGATGAACCGAATCCTCATGACTCCTACGGCGAGATGCTCCGATTCGCAGGACGGTATCCGGAAGCGTTGCAGCAGTATCGCACCGCGCTGAAAATTGATCCGACCTTTTACATATCGCAGAAGGAACTGGGCGAGACTTATGCGCTCATGGGCGAAGAAGAACAAGCGCGCAAGGAATACGAGAAGGCCATTCAGGAAGCTCCCAGCAGTGGGGTCAAGGCCGAATATCTCCAGAAGCTCGCATTAACTTATGTTCGCGGGAAAAAATATGCCGAAGCCGATGCCGCCTATCTTGACGCCGCAGCGCAGGCTCACGCCATGAAGCAGTGGATCTGGGAAGCACGGGCCTATCGGGTGATGGCCATGTATGAGCCAAATCAGGCTGCAGCGATGAAGAATCTGGACCGAGCGGAGGTTTTGCTGACGAAGTCCAGCCGGAGAGTAAGCCGACTCGATCTGAATGAAGAGAAAGCTCACATCCTTCGCGTGCGTGTGGAGCGTGCGCTGGCCGCCGGCGATCGCAGTGCGGCGGAAAAGCTGGTCGCGAAGCTTGAAAAACTGGCTTCGCCGGGTTCCGGAGTCAGCACGCAGCGAATTTATCATGGGGCTGCGGGAACATTGCTGCTCGAGCAAAAGAAGTTTTCAGACGCGATTTCGCAACTGGCTGAAGACGGAGCGAATCCCATCTCGATGAAACTTTTGATCAGCGCTTACCGTCAAACTGGCAATTCTGGAGAAGCCTCCAATTTGAGCAGGAAGCTGCGGGGATGGAAAGTCCCGAGCGTCGAAGAGGCTCTGGCGTCGGACTCTTTCGCACACGGAAGCGTTTTGGCCGATAATAACTGACCGTGATGTCACCCAACTCCAGCAGATGCGCGTACCAACTCGGAAAAAGGGGAAACTGGCCCTTTTACGCTGCGGTCGACTACATGAAACCCCTTAGTCAGGAGCTCCGGTCCAGAGACTAAAACCTGCTTTCTAAGGCAAAATATCCCCCTCCCTACGTAATGAGTGGTATCAAACACCAGCAGTTGGTCTGGCACAGTGGCAGCGCGTCGCTCGCCTCATGCCAGCTCCCATGTCTGCGCGCCGCTTAGAAGATCGCATAAGAGAAATGTGCGCACGTCTTCTGATTGAAGAAGAGCCGAAGTGGAGCGCTACTGCTCACGAACTTCAGTTGGCGCTGCAAGAACATACCCTTCGTATTCGCAATCTCGCGACGGCAGTGTTTGTCGCCGGCACACCCATCACCGAGCGAAGGAGAAAGTGACGAAAAGCTGGGGCCATGGCTTTTAGGGAAGGGAAGGTGCTCGTGTCTTGTTTCGCGTGTCTTGTTTCAGGGGCCGCGAACTTCAACTCCGAGTCCAGAGTGGGTGACGGCGGTCTTTTTCAGACGATTCCGGAGCAGACAAAAAAATGCTTCGGATGTGCCCGGCCTACAGGATTTACTGTATGGGATCTGGCACCGCCCACATAGTAAGCAAGACTGAACTGTAAGGCAGACTAAATTCTGGCCACGCAGTGCCCGGCTGCGCGAGGGAGCGAAGATAACCTTGCCGTAAACAGAGTAGAGGCATGGAAGACAAGATCAATATCTTGTTGGTGGACGATAATCCCGGAAAGCTGCTGACCTATGAGGCTATGCTAAGTGAACTTGGCGAAAATCTGGTTAAGGCAAATTCGGGACGGGAAGCTTTTGAACGGCTGCTAAAAATCGAGATCGCTGTGGTTCTCCTCGATGTGAGCATGCCCGGGATGGATGGGTTTGAGACTGCCCAGATGATCCACGAGCATCCTCGATTTCACAATCTGCCTATCATTTTTATCTCTGGAATTCTGGTCTCGGACTTGGACCGGATTAAGGGATATCGGCACGGGGCGGTGGATTATGTTTCCGTGCCAGTCGTTCCAGAACTGCTGCGGGCGAAGGTCAAAGTCTTCGCCGATCTCTACCGCAAGACACGGCAATTGGAGCTGTTGAACGAGCGCGTCAATAATTTGCGCGACGACGAGCGAAGGCAGATTGCCCGAGAGCTACACGACAGCGTGGGTCAACTGCTGGCCGCGATCAGCATGAATAACGCTGTTCTGGAGTCACAATCTCGCAAGCGGGACGGCGACATGGCCAAACGTCTTGCCGAACAGGCTACCCTGATCGACGATGCGATCAAGCAGACCCGGACAATCTCCTACCTGCTGCACCCGCCTTTACTGGAAGAAGCCGGACTGGCCTCTGCCCTCCGCTGTTATGTCGAAGGTTTTTCTCAGCGCAGCAATGTCGTGGTCAAGCTGGAGGTTCCCTCACGATTTGGAGATTTATCGAGGCCGATGGAGCTTTGTGTTTTTCGAGTCGTGCAGGAGTGCCTCACCAATGTTCATCGCCACGCCGACAGTCCTACAGCTGTGGTTCACCTAACCCAGGACGAATCATCGCTGCGAGTGGAGGTCGCCGATGCGGGTAGGGGAATCCCCTCGGCGCGTCGGGGAGAGTTACCTCCGCCGGGGACCGGCGTCGGGCTTCGCGGGATGCAAGAGCGTCTGCGGCAGTTCGGCGGCACTCTGCAGGTCCACTCAAACGAAACAGGAACACGGGTAATCGCGACTTTGCCGGTCTTGCGGCCGCCAGCTTCGACCTCTGATGAAGCGGTTGGTGCGAGCGAGTCGATCTAGTCCGCACACCCTCGTCTTGCGGAAGTCGCGGCCAGGATTTTTGGGGCCTGGATGGGCCCCGCCCCGAGGCTCGCAGCCGGGTCGAATTAAGCCGAGCTTTCCTAGTATCCCAGTCTCTTGTCTACGACGTTGAGCAGAGGCTCGCGTCGCCTGAATCTATCCAATTGCGCAAGGAAAAATCGCATTGAGTTGTCCAGCCAATCGGGCGTATGGTCAGCGCAATGCGGAGACACGAGAACGTTCTCCATCGCGTAAAAGGGATGCCCTGCGGGCAGAGGTTCGTGATCAAATACGTCGAGGGCCGCGCCTCGAATCCTATTCTCTGACAGCGCGTTGATCATGGCCTGCTCGTCGATGGTCGGGCCACGACCGATATTGATCACCACCGCGGTGTTTTTCATCACAGCGAATTCGCGAGCCCCGATCAGACCCCTTGTCTGCTCGGTCGATGGAAGCGTTACCACCACATAGTCGCAGCGTGACAGCATCTCCAAACACCGCTCGGGTCCGTAAACATGATCGATCAGCGAATCCTCCTCGCGGGGATGAGAGATGTTCCGCCTCAATCCGAGTACCTTCATCTCCAGGGCGCGAGCTCGAGCGGCGACGGCGCGGCCGATACTTCCGTAGCCGACAATGCCCAGGGTTTGCCCCGAGATCATGGTGACGTCAAATTGTTCCCAAACACCGGCCATCTGATTGCGAGTCATGCGGCGAAAATCCTTGGCAAAGTACAGCATCGCCGCCAGGGCAAACTCTCCGAGCGAAGGGCTGAAAATACCGCCGCTGTTTGTGACGGTGACTTCGCTTTCGACGAGTTCGGGGAAGAGCGCCTGTTCCAAACCGGCAGACCGGGAATGGATCCAGCGCAGATGGTGCGACATAAAGAACACATCTCGGAGCAGAGCAAGCGAGCCCGACCAGTTCAAAACGATCTCGGCATCGTCGGCAGCGCTGCGAAAATCTCGCGCCGAGTCTCCGATGACGGTCTTTGCCGCCTGGCGCAGCTCGCAAAGCAATGGAATGTTTGTGTCGCCTGGCGCAATTAAGACAAGAAGCGGGCTGTCGTTCATGAGGTCTCCTCCCCGGACTGATCATTCGCCGCGAAACCCTCTATACTACGTGCGAGATTTCACCGCTGAAACAATTGCTGCGGCGTGGAATCCGGGGCGGGGGATTCTGGAGTACTCCGAAATGATCCCAATTTTACTGAGCACGCGCCTTTCGCAGGCTGTCAACATCGAAGATCTGCGCGAGTTGGCCCGACGGCGGGTCCCGAAAATTGTTTTCAATTACATCGATGGGGGCGCCGATGGCGAGTGGACGCTGCGCGAAAACCGTCGAGCTTTTGAGACGGTTACATTCCGGCCGCGCCAGGCCGTCGCAGTTCCGGCGTGCGAGTTGCGGACTCAGGTGCTGGGTATGGAGCTGTCGATGCCGGTGCTTCTGGCGCCCGTGGGTTATTTGCGCGTAATGCATCCCGGAGGGGAGATCGAGGCCGCACGAGCCGCTGGCCGTGCCGGCGTTGGTTTGATTTTGTCCACGGTTTCTGGTCATCGGCTGGAGGATGTCAAAGCGGCATCGACGGCGCCGGTCTGGTACCAGCTGTATCTTACCGGGGGCCGCGCGGCCGCCGAAAGCGCAATGCAGCGAGCCATGGAGGCGGGTTACCAGGTGTTGGTGATCACGGTCGACTCGGCTGTGATCGGACATCGCGAGCGCGAGGTACGTGATGGAATGGAGCAGCTTTTACGCGGGAGTGTCTGGTCGAAGATTCCGTTTGCAGGGCAGGTTCTGGCTCATCCGCGCTGGCTGGCGCGTTTCCTTCTCGACGGTGGTCTTCCCGACATGCCAAACATTGTCACGCCGGAACACGGTGTTCTCCGCGTTCGTGACGCCCACACAGCGATGAAACGCGAGGCATTTTCGTGGGGCGACATGCGGTGGATTGGCGCGCTCTGGAAGGGCCCGATCGTCATCAAGGGCGTTCTCTCGGCTGAGGATGCGAAACGATCGTTGGACAACGGTGCGGCTGCGGTGGTGGTTTCCAATCATGGTGGCCGCCAGCTCGATGGGGTTCCGCCCAGTTTGCAGGTGCTGCCGGAAATAGTCGAGGCGGTCGATGGTCAGGCTGAAGTGCTGATGGATAGTGGAATCCGACGAGGATCAGACATCGTCAAAGCCATCGGTTTGGGTGCCCGCGCGGTTCTGTGCGGGCGCGCCTATGTTTATGGGCTCGCTGCCGGGGGCGAAGCAGGTGTCAGGCGGGCGCTCGACATACTGCGAGCTGACCTGGAGAGGTGTCTCAAGCTGCTGGGCTGTCCTTCGGTTCGCGATTTGAACAAATCCTACCTGCGCGCGCCGCACTGCTGAGAACGCGACCAGAACTCATCTCCGTCGAGATCGGGCGGCGCCGTTTTCCAGCTGGCGCAGGCCGTGATAAGGTGCTGTCGCACCGGAACTCGGGTTGGAGGAATCAATGCAAAGGCGCACATTTGTGAACATCGCCGCCGGGTTTGCATCGGCGCTTGCGTTTGAGCCGCTCGGCTTTGCAGGGGAACAAGAACCAGAAAATCCGGTGTCTTATCCCGACCCTGCGATTGAAGTCGTGGATCCTCGGTTCGAAAGATGCAGGATTGTCAGCGCCGCCGTCGAGCGTCTCTACACCGGCGCGCGTTGGGCGGAAGGGCCAGCATGGTTTGGCGATGGCCGCTATCTGCTGTTCAGTGACATTCCCAATGACCGCATGTTGCGCTGGCAGGAAGAGACCGGTGAGGTCAGCATTTTCCGTAAGCCTTCGAACTACAGTAACGGCAATTGCCGCGACCGCCAGGGCAGGTTGCTCACCTGCGAACACGATACCCGGCGGCTCACGCGGACTGAATACGACGGCACGATTACGGTGCTGATGGATCGTTATCAAGGAAAAATGCTGAACGCACCGAATGATCTGGCGGTGCATTCTGATGGAGCGATCTGGTTTACCGATCCCGGTTACGGCATCATGTCGAACTACGAGGGCCATAAGGCTCGCTTCGAGTTGCCGGCTAATGTTTACCGCCTTGATCCGAAAACGGGTGAAGTGACGGTCGTTGCCGGCGATCTGGATAAGCCCAACGGCGTATGTTTTTCGCCGGACCAGAACAAACTCTACCTGGTTGATACGGGCGTTCCCAAGCATCCCGGCGATGCGCATCCGATTTATGTCTATGACGTGGTCGACGGCGTGCGATTGGCCAATCGGCGGCTTTTTGTGAACATGGCGCCGGGAACGTCCGACGGCATTCGTTGTGACGTAGACGGAAATGTTTGGTCGGCTGCGGGATGGGGACCGAGCGAATACAACGGAGTGCACGTGTTTGCGCCAGACGGCACGCTGATCGGGAAGATACACCTGCCTGAAACCTGTGCCAACCTGTGTTTCGGAGGAGCTAAGAAGAACAGGTTGTTCATGGCCGCGAGCCAGTCTCTATATGCAGTTTACGTTGGGACTGAGGGAGCCCAAACTCCCTGAGCCGGTGATTCAACCGAGATTGGTCGGTTTAAGAGTCTTGTGGCTGCAACTCACCGACCACGAACCAATAGGCGAGCATTCCGGCAAATAAAGTGACAGAGGCGAGCTCAAAACCCGGTCGGTACGAGCCCAACGACGCAAGCAAAAATCCCACCGCGAGAGGGGCGATGATTCCCGCGAGGTTCCCTGCAAAATTTTGCGCTCCAGTCCAAATTCCAACCGCTTCGGTCGGTGCACACGATTGGAGAAT
>JASHRE010000669.1 GCA_030037515.1 Candidatus Sulfotelmatobacter sp. | reverse complement strand
ACGCTGGTCGGAATCAGGCATGTCCGCAGAGATTGGGAAATAGATGAACCCGTCCTTGGTGAGGATGATGATCGGTGAGCCGTGCCTAACGCAATCCATAGTGCACTTCAAACTGAAGCTAGTTGCGGTCCCAGCCGGATTTTGAACAGGACAAGCGAGGTCGCGAACGGCGCCCTCGATGGTCATCGACTTCGCGTCGGGATCCATCTTGGTACCCTGACGCGCAAGCGCCGGCAAGATCAGCAACCCAGCAAAACCCGCCGCAAAGACTACGATGGTTAAAGTAGAGCGCGTCATAAGCCCCCTTTGCCGCAACGCCCAAACTGGCAAATGTTCTACACTACATGTTCTTTTGCGTTTTGCAAAAGATGAGCAGGCAAGCAGCTTCAACGCTTACTCCTCGTCGTCCGAGTGGTTCGCCCCAGAAGCCAGAATCAAGGACCCACTTTTGGACACGTGACCAACAGTGATCTCGCGCTCTGGCGCGGAGAAAATAAGCACAAGGCTAGAAGTAGATCGCGTTCAACCTTTGGCAAGGAAAGGCGTTCCGATGATACTCACGCAGAGTCAGATCGAGAAGAAGCTCAGCAATGAGAATCTCGACGAGTTGTTGGAGTTGTGGCAGACGGAGCAAGGCGCCGCGAAGCGTCGCGATCTCGAGTTGATGGCCGCCACGCTGCCCTTTCCCGTGGACGCACGTCTTCGGGTTCTGGACTTGTGCTGCGGTCCGGGCGATGTCGGTCGATCCATTTGGGCTCGCTATCCGCATTCTCAAATCGATTGCGTCGATCGGGACGTGTTTCTCATCTCAATCTGCATCGGGGTGAATCGGCGCGAGGGCGTCTCCGCGCAGAATTTTGTACGCGATCTCTGGAACGCTGGTTGGCACAACGGCTTACGACCTGACTATGACGTGGTCGCGACGGCAAACGCACTCCATTGGTTCGATGCGCACCGAGTCGCTGACCTATTCACGGATGTCTTCGGCCTGCTTCGCCCCGGCGGAGTGTTTTTGTTCGTCGAGCCTGCTTGCACACAGAAGATGTTTGCCGATGGATTCGCCGAATGGAAATCACGGCAGCCGGCCCGTTACAGCCGGGAAAACTGGGAGCGTTTCTGGACACGCGCGAACGAGATTCTTGGTTACGATCATACGAAGCTGTTGGGCTCGCGCGATTCGCATTTGGACGAGGGCATGTCGGTATCGGGTTGGGGACAAGCTCTGAGAAACGCCGGATTCGAATGCATCGATGTGCTCCTCCGAGACGCCGACGAGGTGTTTCTTGCTACTGCCAAACCCTGACGGACGCGAAGCGCTGACGCAACCTGCGATTCCTACCTGTGATCTCTACCTGTGTAACCCATGTAGAGAGTATGCTCGATACGATCGAAGTTGTTATTTTTCGGAGCCGTGGTAGGTTGACACGGAAGAGGTCGATGGTTCGAATCCAGCGGGCCTGCCATATTTTTCAATGGCTTGACTGTAGCACCGGTCGAAACTCCAACCCGCAATCCAGCCACACGTAACCTCATTAATGAATCAGCTGCGAACTGATCCCGAGCGCGCGCAGGAATTCTTGCGCGGCCCGTGCTTCATCGTTGTCCTGCTGTGTGGAAAGGTCGAGCGTCGTCTGGATTCGTGAATAATGATAAAGGACGACCAAAGCCAGCGAATCGCTGGGGAGGCCGCAACTTCACGACCACAATTGCGGTTAGAATACGCATCATGAAGTTTTCGTTTGATCATGCAAAGCTAAATTAAATTAGAACGCATCGAGATTGAGGTGCACGGCTATGAGCGAGCGCCAGTCGGCAAGTATTGGGATGATAATTGGTTGAGGGCAGAGATTCGCGTTGCAGCTGGTGGATTTCAGGGCAAGGCTGCAGCGGCGTTTATGACCGTGAGTTATTCAAATTTCCATCAGAGCTTCGGCCGCTCTTCGAGACGTTAAAAGGAAAGGCGGAATTTGCGACGATGGAGGGACGATTGAGACCGCAATTGGTTGGCGACGGCAAGGGTCACATTGGGCTTACAGGCGAGGTTGCAGACCGGCCAGGAATCGGCAATCGTCTTTATTTTAGTTTCGAGTCTGACCAGTCTCCGCTGGGAGCATCTATTCGTGAGCTTGAGCGGGTTACAACAGTTTCCAGTCCGGGTGTTCTAAGGAAAACTGCCGAACTTTCCTTTGCTGTAAAGCTGACAAAAATGTTGATGACAACAGCGTTGACTTTAAACCCGATAAAAACCATTCTCGGGGTTAAATTCGAATGCATCCGGCGCAAGCATGGCGTTCGCAATCAAAGCCGAGGTTCGAAATCCGCAGGCGAAAACGTTCGCGTTCACTGCGCAGAAAACGATGTATGGCGGCAAGCACATTGCTGACGGCGACACGTTGTTCATCTTCGCAAGCGAGAACGAGGGCGGGCAAGGCCTCATCGCGCGCGGCGTGGTCACTTCCGCCAAAGCGATCCCGAACAGAGATGGAGTCGCCCGGCAAACGCCCCGCGTAAGCCTTACTGTCAAGCGAACCGCGGCTGCAAAGCGGCCAGTGGGGCGCTTGGAGCTCAAACAATTTACCGATTGGAACGACGGCCAGCCCGAAACTGAGCTCAATTTCAAATTTTATCGTCAGGCAACAAACAAGATCGTTGGCATCTCGGAAGAAGCGGCAGCGTTTCTCGATAGATTCTTCTAGCGTGGCGGTTCAGTTGCGATCCAAGCCAAGCGCGGTACGTGGTTTTTCTTCGTTGTGTTTCATCGACAAGCGATTGGTCAAGCTTCTCGGCGACGAATTGCTTGTCATACCCTGCCGGCGGGATTGGCTAGCGGCGAACGTCACGAAGGATATGAGGAGCCGTCTGACGATAGCGCGAAGATCGTCAATCTTCGTGAGATGTAGATGGTGTTTTTGTTTCAGCCCCCGCCATGCACCAATCTGCTTCTCGTATCATAGAAGTCCTTCATTGTTTTGAGCAGTTCCGCTCGCTCCCGTCGCTGTCGGCAAGAAGCGCCGCGATTCGAAAAGCGAGCTTGAACGCAATCTCGCTTTCCGTCCCGAGGAGAGCTTCAAAAGCGGTTATCAAATCCAGCAGCTTTGAATCCTGGAGAAGGGGCCAGCGATCATAGGTGCCATGAATGCCCGCAAGGCTATTGCGAGATTGCCACGGGACCGGCCATAGCCCCCCCGCTCAAGTTGCGCGAGTTCGCGGTAGATTTTGGGGATACCAAGCCGCCACTCTCTCTGACCAAGCGTATTAGATACCGGGGGGCGGAAATCGAGAATCCAACTTGGTGAAGGTCACCAATTCCGAAGTTGAATCGAGCACCACGAATGACCCCCATGGGGCCAATGCTTACATCTCCCATATCAGCCAAGCGCGATGCACCAACTGGCCTGATAGCCTTTGCCCCTACTGTCCCAGAATCTGTGAGGATGATGTTGTCGAGTGTTCAGCTATCAACACAAACGAACTGGCTCCGAACCCACACCCACCTTCAGAAATTCGCTCCAGTACCGGAGGGCCGAAACCCACGGAAGCAAGTTGATCGAGATTTCGTCCTGATATTGTAAATTCCATCATCCAGGTTCAAATTTAGGTTATCGGTCCTGAAATTCCCGAGATTCGCGAGTTCGCGCGACACCCGGGGAACTCTCAATAACTTTGGGGAGCCGCGAGGCTGGGATCGCCATGACAGGAGGTGTCTCTGCAACTCGAGAATCTTTCCATTCGGCAGCGAATGCTTGAGGATCGAGATCAAGTAGGAGCTAGTTGCATCCTGCGGCCGCAAAGGCCGTCGCCAGATGGATGGCGAGCGGGGTTTGCCTGCCAGCCCCTTCTGGCTGACGAGCGCTATGACGCGCATGATGCCTCTCTTTTTCAGAGGCATAGCAGATCGGCTGATTTTTGCAATCTTTTCTGCTAATAAGCTTGATGGCTTGCTGTTCTGAAATCACGTTGCGAAGTGGTCTAGGCTAGATGGGATGATGGCTTGAGTGAATGGTTGATTTACATCTCGCCAGCATGCTTGTTTGGTGGCTTGTTTTCTTCCCCGCTTGTTGTCTTGATTTCTTTTCTTCTTGTTTATTCGTCCGCACGCTGGCTTGGTGTCTCGCCAGCTTCTTTTCTAACCATCTTGGTGATTAGTGGCCTAGCTGGCTTACTTTCTTTGTGACTTGCTTTCATGCTGGTTTGATTTCTCGGCAGCATGTTTTCTCGCATACTTTCGGTTACACATCAAGCCCGTAGGCTTTCCCGGTCGGGCCGACTCGCCTTGCAGAGAGAAGGACGTCAATCCCGCCGCCAGACCCAAGATCCAGGCGGTTTCGCCGGGTTCGAGCTTCGCCAAGGCCGTCGGGTTTCCGCAGCCCAACGAGGCAAGCAACGCCTCTTCGGGAATCTGCCCGGCCTGCGTTGCGTCGTACAGGTTCGCTGTGATTGGATCGCAGCCACATGATGGACTTGCTCCGCAACAAGAACTGCCACCACTTGTGACGCTCAGTGCCGCTTGGCCGTATTTCTCTTTCACCACTTGCGTGATGTCTGGGTTGCTCATTGCACTCCTATCGGCAAATCTGAACGATCTGCTCGGGCTTCACTGCCTTGTTCCGGGTGCAGCACTCCGCGTGCAAGAACTGGAGTACTTCTTGAAGGGCATCTGTGTTCGCGGTGTAGCGAAGGAACGTGCTTTCGCGTTTTACAGTGACAAGGTCTTCCGTCCCTAGCTTGTCTAGGTGATGGGAAAGCGCTGAGTTCGGGATGTCCAGTTCTTCTTAAATCTCACCGACGACCATGCCGTCGGGATGCGCCGACAGCGGTGGCTGCATAATGCGGAGCCGCGCCTTCGGTCCCCATCGCCGAAAACATGTCTGCGTATGTGGCGACCTTCTGTGAGACTTTTCGCGCTGAAGCCAGCGTTTCCGTGTTGCAGAAATATGGGACCATGTCAAAACGGCTGGGGCATGGGTGAGACGAGCATGGGAAGCGGGGTTATTTTTGCGCGATGAAATACAGGTCGTCGTAACCGCCAGGGCGGGCAAAGACGACTGAGGAAAGATCGGGAGCGACGGAATAGGCGTTGCCACCGTAGTCTTCCCGCAGAGCGAAGGGAAGCTTTGAGGCCGGAACCGCCGTGCCGACGGTCACGCCATTGTGCCAGGGCTGCCGCCAGATCGTCGTTTCACCGTGCGAGGCCTGCGAATACAGGAATGATTTGCCGTCTTTGGCGAACATTGCGAGATACGTTGTGATGCCGGATTTAAGTTTCGTGCATTTCTTATCGGCGAGTGAGTACTGGTAGATTCCGGGGTTGTCGCCCCAGATCACGGTTCCGATAAGGAACTTTTGATCGGGAGAAATGTCAATCGCCATGCCGCAGTTTTCGGACAAAAGGACCGGGGGAGAGCCGTTCAGGAACATTCTCCAGCTCTTTGCTGTTCGCCTGTCTTTTCCTTCGCCGCCGAGAATGATCGATTGATCTCTCGGTTCCCAGAGTACAAAACCGACGAACTCGCCCGGCCAGTTCAGTTGCTGCCGGTGCGTGCCATCGGTGCCGATGACAAACAGCCGCATTGCGCCGCCATACCATTCAGCACTGGGCGCGTCGCTATAGAGATATTTCTTATCGTCGTTGGAGAAGCCCAGTGTCTCCAAACCGGTTGCTCCCGAGGCGAGCTTAGTGCGATTGTTGGTGGCAAGATCAATCATCCACATATCAGCTTTGCCCGGCTCGGGATACGTCAGGTAGGCAACGAGACGGCTGTCATTAGAAAACTCCGGCTGGGTTGCGTCTTCGTTTACGATGTCCGTGAATTGTTTCGACGCGAAGTGATAGAGCGTGAGCCTTCCGGCAGTTTTGCCACTCACGAAGTAAAGGCCCTTTCCGTTTGGATCGGCCATCGGACTCCAATCAGGGCCGGTGCCATTTGTGACCTGCTTGAGGGAATGATCTTCCAGGGAAAAATCCCAAATATTAATGATGCCGTTAACTTTGCGGCTGACGTAAACCGACTGGCCCGGAAGCGCCCAATTCGGGCAAGAAACGGCATCGGGTATGTCGGCGATCTTATCGAGTTTTTTGCCGGTAATGTCCAGTCGCTCCAGCTTGAGAGCCTTCGGACCCAGCGTGCACACCAGCATATGCTGACCGTCCGGATAGACCCTTAAAGCGCCGAAGTTGGGAAGAGCAAGGATAACCTCTTCGCCGCCTCCTGCTTTTGCCATGCGAACGATTTGCCCGTCGCTCTTCTCCACAAACAGGAACTGCCCGTCAGGGGATGAAACCACCGATGACCCCGACACCAAGTGCTTCGCGTTGCCACCAAGCGTGGGGATGCTCCAGATTTCATACTCGCCGAGCGTTTGGGCGAAATAAATTTCCGTGCCATCGGAGGAAAAACCTCGAACGATCTTATTGCCTTCGTCCTTGGTGAGCTGAAGGGGCTCACCGCCAGAGGTGAGCATCACAAAGACCTGATCGTAGCCATCGACCGGGGAAACAAAGGCGATGGTGCGGCCATCAGGCGACAGCGCGACAGTATCCATGGTCTTGTTCCACGAGCTGATTTTCGTGATTCTGGCTGCCCCTGTGGAACTGCGTTGGCCCGAAACGAAGCGGTACACGCCATAGCCGGCGGCAAGCAAAACCACGAGCACGGCTGCACCCAGTCCAAGCAACTTGCCTTTATTGCGCGAAACCGCTTCGGCGAGAATCACGCTGCCCGAGGAATGAGAGGGAGAGCCGGGGTGCGAGGAAGCCGCCGTTTGTCCCGCAGTTTGTGCCGCGCCTGGCTGCGCCGTCGCCGCAGAACCTGAAGAGGAGGTTGGCGCCGCTGCGCCAGGGGTGGTGCTGCGATCGTAACCTGCGAAAGCCGATGCGCCCGAGCCACTGGCAATCCGTCCCGAATCGAGGTCTCGGCGGAGCCGCTTCAGATCGCTGCGAAGCTCACCGGCGTTTTGGTAGCGGAGATCGCGATCCTTTTCAAGAGCCTTGCCGATGATGCGCTCGAGTTCGGCGGGAAGGTCCGGATTAAACCGCGTCGGCGTCAGCGGCGGGCGATTCAGAATCCCTTCCAGTATGACGCCGGAGGTTTCGCCGCGAAACGGTAGCAATCCGGTCGCCATTTCGTAAAGCACCGCGCCGAATGAAAACAGGTCGGAGCGGGCGTCTAGTTCCTTGCCGCGAACCTGCTCCGGAGACATGTATGCCACGGTTCCCACAGCAGAACCGGGGCTGGTGAGGTGCTCGGAGTCAACGCCCAGTGTTGCCAACGTCGCGGCAGATTGATCCTGCGGACGCGGGTGCGTGACCTTCGCCAGGCCGAAATCGAGGACCTTGGCGTGCCCGCGTTTTGTCACGAAGATGTTAGCGGGCTTGATGTCGCGGTGAACAATGCCCTCCGCATGGGCTGCCTCGAGCGCATCGGCAATTTCGATAGCCAACTCGAGCAGTCGCCCGGTCTCCATGGGACGGGCCGCGATCAGATACCTGAGCGTCTGGCCCTCCAGACACTCCATGGCGATGAAGGTCTGACCGTGCTCCTCGCCGATGTCATGGATGGTGCAAATGTTGGGGTGATTGAGAGCGGATGCGGCCTTGGCTTCGCGACGAAAACGGCTCAGAGCCTGCGGATCTTTGGCGAGGTCGTCGGGCAGAAATTTCAATGCGACGAAACGATCGAGGCGAGTGTCCAGGGCCTTATAGACAACTCCCATGCCTCCGCCACCGAGTTTTTCAAGAACGCGGTAGTGCGAAATGATTTGACCGACGAGAGTGGAAGGGGTTGTCACTGACCAGAAATCTTAGGATTTCAGCGCAAAACAAGTCAATCTCAAGAACCGGGTTCGAAACGTCTGGCCGCCACAGGCAAGTGGTCGTTGGCCGTGTGTCATGGCTTGTCTAATAACCCGCCGTTTTGGGGTTTTGGGGACGCTCCATGAAACGCAACGAACACGGGCACAACTGGCGGCGGAACAGAACAGTGACCGCTCGAAGTAAATCGCCAACCGTTCGACAGGCGGCTCAGACGAGCTCGTCGCCGCTGTCCACCAGCCCGGCACGGGAGTAAAGAGAAGCTCGGGTTGGGCGCACGGAACAGTGCGGCCCCGCCTCTGCTTAACTGCGGGCCTTGGGCGCGCCTACCCGACAGCGAGTCAACTTCCGAATGGCTCGTTAGAATGGGAGTTGGCTGTTCCAAGCTGCCGCGGGGCCCACTGAATCCTTGTCATTGTTTTGTTCATTGCCCTGGCGTGAATCCTGACATAACGGAGAAGGAACGTCCGTTCTCGGACAGTGGGGTTTTGAATCCGGGCGGCTTTACAGGCTAGCCCTTCCAGCCTCAATCCGGTATGCCTGACGGATCAATCACTTAGCTCAAGCCGTACCTGGAGATGCAGGTGCTCTCCATTCTCCACCCAGCTCGCAAGGAATCGGTGCCATGCCTCTCCATGACCTACGAATCGCTATCCGCCATCTGCTGAAGTCACCCGGTTTTACCGCAACGGCTGTTTTGATGCTCGCGCTCGGAATCGGTGCCACCACCGCCATCTTCTCCATCGTAGAAGGTGTGTTGCTGCGCCCGCTGCCTTTTCCTCATCCCGAGCAACTGGTGCAGCTCTCCGACATTCTGCAAGGTGCAGACGTGGGTGGTAACGGGGAGGCCGGAGTTACAGCTCCTGAGATCCGAGCCTACACCCGCGACACTCGCAGTTTCGTGAATCTAGGCGGCTATCAGCAGACGAATTACGAACTGGCGGGAGTTGGCGAACCGGCGCAGATCAATGCTGCACGGATGTCGGCAGGTGTGCTTCCCGCCTTGGGAGTCTCGCCTCTGATGGGCCGGTTCTTTACGCAGCAAGAGGATGAACAGGGAGAACAGGTAACGGTAGTCAGCTATTCGCTCTGGAAAGACCGCCTGCATGGCGATCCGCGCGTATTGGGATCCAAGATTCTGCTGGATCGCAAGCCCTATGTCGTCGTCGGCGTCATGCCGCGTAACTTTGAGTTCCCGCTGGTGCCGGGACACTTGAACAGCAGCGATCTGTGGGTTCCGACCGCCTTCAGCCAACAGGACCTCGGTCCAGCCGGAGCGGCGGGATGGAACTTCAACATGGTCGGACGACTCAAGCCCGGCATCACGGCGTCACAAGCCCAGAGCGATGCGCAGCGCGTGGCCCAAAACATCATGCGCAACTATCCCTCCTTCATGGCGAATTTCCGCATCCGTCCGGTGGTGCGCTCGCTGCACGAGGAAACGGTTGAGCAGGCCCGTCAACTCGTGCGCACGCTGTTTCTGGCCATCGTCGTCGTGCTGCTCATTGCTTGTGCGAATCTGGCGGGATTGCTGCTGGTCCGCGCCATCCGCCGCCGCCGCGAAATCGCTGTGCGCCTCGCCCTGGGGGCCCGCGCCGGAGTGCTCCTGCGCCAAGCGATTTTAGAGAGCCTGGTGTTGAGCGTGGCCGGAGGTACTTTCGGTCTGATCCTTGCCGCCATTGCCTTGCGCGTGGGCGTGGCTTGGCTGCCCGAGACCCTCCCGCGCATTGATGAAATTGGCCTCGACTGGCCGGTCGTTTTGTTCGCGATCGCCCTCGCCGTGCTCACCGGCCTTGTCTGCGGACTTGCCCCGGCCTTTGCCGCTCTGCGGACCAGCGTGAATGACACTCTCAAGGAAGGTGGACGCACTGGCACAGCCGGCAGCGGCCACGCCCGGCTGCGTTCCGCCCTGGTGATTGGCGAAATGGCCATCGCCCTTGTGCTGCTGGTGGCTTCCGGATTGCTGATGCGCAGTTTTGAGAAGATGCGGGCCGTCGATCTTGGATTCCGGCCCGACCATGTTCTTACCGCCTCCTATTCACTGCCGCAGAGGCAGTACGCAACCCAGGCGGCGGTGGATACATTCAATGAGGAATTGATTCGCCGTCTGCGCCAACTTCCCGGCGTGAAGTCGACGGGCCTTACAACGTTTCTGCCGGCCTCAGGCAACAACAGCAATACCACGTTCATCGCCGATGGCTACATCCCACCGCCGGGCGCCGGCATGAACCTTGCCACTCCGGTGAATGTGCAAGGCGATTATCTACAAGCGATGGAAATCCCGTTGCTGGAAGGCCGATTCTTCACCGAGGCCGACACGGCCAAAACGCAGCTTGTCGCCATCGTCAACCGCAAATTCGCTCAACACTATTGGCCCGGTTCCGACCCCATTGGGAAACGCTTTCGCATCGGCACCCAGGAGACTCCCACACCCTGGATGACCATCGTGGGGGAAGTGGCTGACGTTAAGGAGAACTCGCCCGACGCCCCCACCAAAGAACAGTGGTATCAACCCGTCGCACAGGTTGAAAAGTCCGTAGGCACCCTCGGCTCCCCCACGGATCTGAACGGCAATGGCGGCTTCATCGTGGTGCGTACGGCGACCGAACCCGAGTCGATGGCAAATGTTCTCCGTTCCATCGTCCGCTCCATTGATGCCCAGTTGCCCCTGACTCAAGTGCAAAGCATGGAGCACGCGGTCTCGGATAGCGAGGCCCCCCGCCGCTTCAACACCACAATTATTTCCGCCTTCGCCATCGCGGCGGTGCTTCTGTCGGTGCTTGGTATCTACGGCGTCATTGCTTTCTCGGCGGCTCTGCGCGAACAGGAGATCGCAATTCGCTTGGCCTTAGGTTCGCAACGGTCCGGGATTCTGGGGCTGGTCTTCACCTCTGCGACCAAACTTGCTATTGCAGGTTGCGCCATAGGATTGCTTGGCGCCGTGGCAGCCTCGAATCTGCTGCGCTCGTTGCTTTTCGGAGTGAGTCCCTTCGACCCCCTGGTGTTGGTTCTGGCTGCGATCTTCGTGCTGCTGCTGGCATTGGTAGCGTCGCTGCTGCCTGCGCAGCGCGCCGCTTCCATCGACCCCATGAAAGCTCTGCGAGCGGATTGAATGGTAG
>JASHRE010000668.1 GCA_030037515.1 Candidatus Sulfotelmatobacter sp. | reverse complement strand
CTACAGAAATCTCGCAGAATTAAATGACATAATGGCCAGCAGAGACCTTAAGAATGCTGTCGATGCTGGATTGCTGGTGGGGGTAGGAGAGCGTAGAGGGCGCGTCTACGTCGGATCATCACAGATTAAAGCCACTTTCGATAAAGTAAGGCGAGAGCACATTCGCTCGGTGCCTGATCCATTTGCCGATCAGACCCCCGAATTGCCATTCGCGTCCTAAGCTTTTGTCGCTTCCCTGACGATCCGAGCGGCAGCTTGGCTGAAATCTTCGCGTGGGGCTTGCTTCTTCTTGGGTTGCTTCTTCGCGCGAGCAGCTTCCGATTGGCGGTCTGAATATGTCTTCTTGCGATCTTTAGGCATGTCCACAGTTTCCCACAACCCAGACCCGATTGCTACCCCTGTGGATTTCAAACTGCACCACCGCCTTCAGGCGCGGACCACCTCGACGAATGCGACCGACGCGGGTCAAAAGCGGCCAGCGCAAGATTTCACGGGCACAACGGCCGACACGCAACGATCAGGCTAGCGGCAGGAATAGATTCCGTGCTGATGAGTTCTTCATTCAGTGCGGAACTGGCGGATCGCAACTCGGACGTCGAGCTGACGTAGAGCGTGTCGGGAGAACCGAGCGCTCGCTGGACCTTGGCATCTCGGGGCGCGTGCCTGGAGCGCCGAATCGCCAAAGATACATGGCGGCGTAAGATCTCCAGGGCCGCCAAACCTCCGCCCTGCGCTCGAGTTCCAAATCCGTTTGGAGGTTCAGTGCACGTAACAGGCCCAAATCGCCGGAAGGGAAAGCGTCCGGATCGCCGAGAGCCCGCATCGCAACGTATTGCGCCGTCCACTTCCCGACGCCGCGAATGCTCGTCAACTGTTTCAGGAATGCATCGCAGTCAATGACTCCCTCGAATCTGATCTGATTGTTCTCGACAGCGTGTGCGAACTCCCGGATGGTTCGCGCTCTTGCCTGCGGTAACCCGATGCTGGCAACGTCGGCTTTTGCCAGCGTCGCAGAGCTTGGAAAAATGTGTGTAAGACCACTGCCGGCAGAGAATGGTTCCCCGAATTTTTCCACCAATCGACCAGCCAGAGTGGTCGCGCCGGCAACGCTGACTTGTTGGCCGAGAATCGCTCGCACTCCCATCTCGAAACCATTCCAACACCCCGGCACCCGCAATCCGGGATGCGCTTTCAACTTCCCCGACAGTTCCGGATCCGCGTCCAGAATGCCGGCAATTGCGCTCCAATCCGCGTTGAGGTCGAACATCGAGCGAATTCGCTCAATGATGAAAAAAAGCGCGCGGGGAGCGCCGAACTGCACCCGAACGTTCAGGGAATGGCTCGCTTCATCGTGTGACGCCTGAAAGGACCCACAGGCGCCCTGAAACAAAATCGTGCGCCGGTAGGCGCCACTGTCCACCTCCTCGACGCCCGGAGTGGCTCGTGGTTTCAGAAACTCCAGCACTCCCTGCCAGTCGTAGGGAGGGCGGAAGCGAAGGCGAAACAGGTAGTGATTTTCCGGCAGAGAGTCGGCTTGCCGCGAGAGACGGCGGATCTGGCTGGGCGTACGCTGGTAAGTTTTGCCAATCGCAGCATTGAATCTCCGCACGCAACCGAATCCCGATGCGATCGCAATCTCGTGCATCGACAGCGTGGTTTCATCGATCAGTTTCTTGGCGAAATGCAGCCGGCGCGTCTGCGCCACGGCAACGGGCGTGGCGCCCAAATGACGGATGAAAAGCCGCCGGAGATGGCGGGAGCCCACCCCGAGTTGCCGAGCCAGGTTTTCGACGCCGCCATCAAGCCCGTTCTCGCCGATCAGGCGCAGCGCTCGGGAAACCGTGTTAGGCGTCCCAATCCACGCGGGAGTTCCTGGCGAGCATTCGGGCCGACAACGAAGGCAAGGGCGAAATCCGGCTTCGGCCGCCGCAGCCGCCGTCGGAAAATACCGGCAGTTTTTCTCCTTGGCATGCGGTGCCGGACATATCGGACGGCAGTAAACGCCGCTGCCGCGCACACCGATAAAAAATTTCCCGTCGAAGCGCGGATCTCGGGAAATACGGGCACGCGAACAAACTCTCCAGTCCAGTTCCACCACCGCTCTCTCGAAACCGATCATACTGCCGAACCGCGACGAAAGTGGACGTTTTCGGACCACGCTCGGAGGGCGACAATTTTCGTCCCCAATGCACCGCGCGTTTTCGGAACCGCAGCCGAAAACGTCCACACATTCCGGAGCGAAGTCCGGAAACGTCCCGCTTCGTTTCGCCTTCCGAACTATCTTCGAGCACACCGCGCCTCCAGCCAGTGGGCCTTCTCGGACGTCTTGGGAGTGAATTCACGCCAAGACGAAAAACCGTCGGGCGCGGCTATCTCAGCGAGCGAAGGAGATCAGCTCCATGAAAGCACACCAGTGTCTATTGGCGTGGATCACGGTCGTCGCGCTTGTCGACGGAGTGAACGCGCAAAGCGTCATGCAGAATCAGACCAAGTATTACGTTTTCAATCTTGGCGCCCCGCTCGGCGGAAGTCCGGAGCCGGTCGGCATTAACGATTCGGGTTGGATTTCAGGCGGTGCGAACCGGGCGGGAAACAATGTCGTGAACGCCGAACTCTGGGTCGGAACTCCGCTCGAGCTGGGAACCTTCGGCGGTCCCAACAGCAACATCTCCTGGCCCAATCACAGCAAGCGCGGAGAAGTCGTCGGCATCGCCGAAACCGCCGAGGCCGATCCATATCATGAGCCCTGGAGCTGCTTCGCTTTCTTTCCGTCGGCCACTCCGACCGGCGACGTATGCTTGGGCTTCGCATGGCGGAACGGCGTGATGAGTCCCCTGCCTGCTTTGCCGGGCGGCTACGACAGCTATGCCGCGGGAGTGAACAATTCGGGCCAAGTCGTGGGTTGG
>JASHRE010000667.1 GCA_030037515.1 Candidatus Sulfotelmatobacter sp. | reverse complement strand
GGCTTGATTGGGGGCCCTGCTACTACGATCAAACCCATATCGTGACCAGCTATGTGACCTACCATCTGCCCTTTGGCCGCGGCCAGCAGTTCGGTCATGACATGAATCCGGCTCTGAACGGCATACTTGGCAACTGGGAGATTGGCGCCATCGTCACTCTGCACACCGGCAATGCTCTTACCCTGAATAATTTCGGAGGATGGAGCGGCGCTGGTGGAAACGCTGATAACACGAATGGGATTGATCCGCAAACTCTCGCCGGTCTTCCCAACTGCAACGGTCCGGTCCGAGTATCAAATCAAAGGGTCCCAGCAAGCGGGGGAGTTGGCGGGCAGCCCGCTTACATCCAGTGGATCGATCCGAGTAACGTTAGCGCAGCCGAGAAGCCAGCGGGCGACATCGGCGTCTTTGGCACTTGCTCGGTGGGCAATGTTCGCGGACCAGGGTATGCTAACTTCGATCTCAGTCTGCATAAGGATTTCCTTATCACGGAGGGCAAGAGGCTGGAGTTCCGTTTCGAGGGACTGAACGCCTTCAACCATCCGGTTTGGACCTTCTCGGGTGGACCTGCTGATGGTTCGTTTGACCCTTCGGGCTCCTGTGGAGCGGGGTGTACGAACCCTATTTTCGGACGAATAACCGGGTCACAGGGGGCACGACAATTGCAGATCGCAATGAAGTTTTACTTCTGACCCGGAATTGTCTTCCAAATGGATGGCAGCGAGAGAGGGCAGGCATTCAGACGCCTGCCACTCTCTTATTTTCTTTGTGGAGGTTCGTCGGAGAGGCCGTTTGTCGCGTGCGGGGAGAAGCGTTGGTTTGTGACGGGAACCTGGGTTACCATCGCGAAGGGTTGTGGTGTCCGGACTGAGGTTCGAGCCGTCGCTTCGAAAAGAGGACAGGGTCTAAGTGCGAACTGGCCTCCATGCGCTTACGGCAAGCGGCGGGGTTTCTTTTTCCAAGCAGGCAGTTGTGATTTCTTACCATTCCGTTTCCAATGCAAAGCGGCCGATTCGCCTCGTTCGCTACATCGTCTTGGTGGGCGGGATTTTTTTCGGAGTCATTCTGCCGGGCGCACTTGATGCTATCGCGCAGAAAGGTGTCCCGGAAGGCATTTCCTTGCCCACTAACCTCCGCGTGCGTGACACCACCGGTTGGTGGCCCACGAAAGGGAGCGCCGCCAGGGAGCAATACGTGGGGAATGCCGAATGCGCGAAATGTCACAGTTCCAAGGCTGTCAGCTACGAAGCTGCTGCCATGTCACACGCTGCAGTTCGGGCTGAGGACTCGCAACTCGCGCAGGAAAATTCGCTTGAGCTTCAACTCGGTCGGTATCGCTACCAGCTTCCGAATCTTGAGGGCAAGAGCAGCCTGAAAGTTAGCGACGCAAAAACCTCCGCTGCGGAGCGTTTGACTTGGGCATTCGGGGTTGGCCACATGGGTCAAACCTATCTTTACGAGAAAGATGGGAGCTACTACGAAACCCATGTAAGCTTCTACGCTGCGATCAAGGCGCTCGACATCACTCCCGGGCAATCTCGCGACGTACCAGCCAGTCTCGAAACAGCCGTTGGCAGGCGGATGCCGTCGGAGGAAGCTCAGCGCTGCTTCGGCTGCCACACCACGGCCTCGACCATCAAAGGACAGTTTGATCCCAGCGACCTCACTCCGGGGGTCACTTGCGAAGCCTGTCACGGTCCCGGAGCTGAGCACGTCGCTGCGGCGAGATCCGGAATCCCAGGCCTGAGTGAGGCGCTCATCCTTAATCCCAGACACATGGACCGCGTCGACGCCGTGGACTTCTGTGGTGCCTGCCATCGCACGTGGGAGGACGTTCTGACGACAGGTCAAGGCTTGGGTGTATTCAACGTTCGGTTTGCTCCTTATCGGCTCGAGAACAGCGACTGTTGGAAGCAGGGTGACGACCGCATCACTTGCACGGCGTGCCACGACCCGCACGAACCTCTTTCACACGACGTTGGTTCCTACGATGCAACCTGTCGACAATGCCACTCCGCTTCGTCATCGAAGTCGAGTACTGGACAGGCGCCGGCCGTGTGCAGCGTCGAAACAAAGAACTGTGTGACGTGTCACATGCCCAAGTACGAGCCGCCGGGCCTGCATTCTTCCTTTACAGACCATTGGATACGGGTTGTACGGGCGCACGATTCTTACCCCGAGTGAGTTGACGGTGCTGGTTTGGCATTTCATGTACGGGAGTCGCGCTCTTTGAGGCTACAATGAAGTGCATGCGAGTGGTATTTCAACGCACTTTTCTCCTGGTGATCTTGCTCCCAGTGGGAGCATCAACACAGGTTTCTGGCGCTCAGGCGTCGAAAACGATTCAGCAAAACGTTTCCCAGAAAGCGGTCAGTCTTGCAGAGAGCGGGCACTGTGCCGAGGCCCTTCCACTGCTTAAGCACGCACTTCGTGAAACGACGGATCGTGATGTCAAGAAGCGGCTGGCGCTCGACGGCTTGCACTGCGCCATGGCGCACGACACGCCCTACGACTCGCTCGACTTCCTGGCAGTCCTGAACCGCGACTTTCCCCATGATCCCGAAGCGTTGTACGCTGCCACGCATGCGTATTCCGATTTATCCATGCGGTCGTCGCAGGATCTTGCCCGTGAGGCGCCGTTCTCCTTCCAGGTTCATGAGTTGAATGCCGAGGCTTTGGAAGTTCAAGGCAGATGGGAGGAAGCCGCCAGGGAATATCGCAAGATTCTCGACATCAATCCCATGCTTGCCGGCATTCACGCGCGGCTTGGCCGCGCATTGCTGTCGAAGCCACATCCCTCCCCGACCGATGTTGAGCAGGCAAAGAAGAGCTTCGAAGAGGAACTCGAGATCGATCCGCGAAACACCGCCGCAGAGTACGTTCTGGGCCAATTGGCCGCCGATTCGGGCGATTTTTCCACTGCCATTCGGCATTTTTCGCGTGCGACCGAACTCGATACCAGCTTCAGCGAAGCCTATCTTGGTCTAGGCACGGCATTGAATTCGGCGAAGCGCTTTAGCGAGGCAATTCCGCCGCTGGAAAAATATGAGAAGATGGCACCGGATAGCCCTACCGGGCACTACCAACTGGCGCTTGCCTATGCCGGTGCCGGGCGTCGCGAAGACGCAAACCGCGAGGCGGCATTACAGCGACAGACGTCGGCGGAATTGGAAGCCGTGAAGCGCAAGGCGGCCACTGCGCAAGAAAAGCAGCAATCCCTGGACTCTTCCCCGGAGCAGAAGTGATATTACCTCGGAAGTTCCGGCCCGCGCTTACCGGAAGACGACAGTTCCTCAGCTCACTCGCGGGAAGTCTATCGATTCCTGCCCTCTACCGCATTTGCCCACGGTCCGTGTGGGCGGCTGAATCATCTGCTTATCCGTTTTCTGCGGTTCCGGCGTCCGCAAGCGGGATTACTTGGGTTCACACGGCCGGGCTTTCTCTTGAGAAATATCTGCCTCAGTCCACGGGAGCGGGTTGCGCTGTTCTTGATTACGACAATGACGGCTGGATGGATATCTACCTCGTCAACAGCGGGCAGTGCGACATCTTCACGCCTGCCAAGCCACTGCGGAACGCGCTTTATCGCAACAATCGCGACGGGACCTTTACTGATGTTACGGAAAGATCCGGAGTAATTGGTGGTGGCTATGGCATGGGAGCCGCCGTCGGAGACTACAACGGGGATGGTTTCCCGGATCTTTTCCTGACTCAGTACGGCCGAAGCATTCTGTATCGCAACAATGGCGACGGCACATTTACCGACGTGAGCGAGAAGGCCGGAGTGGTGGTCGAGGGTTGGGCGTCGAGTGCCGTTTGGTTCGACTACGACAACGACGGCAGACTCGACCTGTTCGTGTGCCGCTTCGTGGATTTCGACAAAACCAAGCACCACAACTGCGGGGCACCGAATATTCCGGCGTTGAAGGGACTGAACGAGTATTGCTATCCGCGAATCTACTCGCCCATGCCCAGCTGGTTGTTTCACAACAACGGAGACGGCAGTTTTACTGACGTGAGCGAAAAGATGGGCATTACGCAGAATCCCGGCAAGTCCTGGGGCGTAGTCGCAACGGATATCAATAACGACGGCTGGATGGACTTATTCGTTTCCAACGACACGGAAGCGAATTTCCTGTTCGTCAATCACGAAGGAAAAAAGTTCGAAGAGATCGGATTTACCGCCGGCGTCGGGTTCGGTGAAGGCGGCAAGGGACGTTCCGGCATGGGTGTTGATTCGGCCGACGTGGATCAGGATGGCTGGATGGACTTGTTCGTCACGAACCTGGACCACGAACTATTCGGCTTCTATCAAAATCGGCACGACGAAACATTCGACGATATCGCCGCTCCGTCCGGCATTGCCAATGCCAGCAAATTGATGAGTGGCTGGGGGGTGAAGTTCTTCGACTATGACAATGATGGAAATTTGGACCTGATGATTGCAACCGGCCATCCGGACGACCTGATCGAAAAAATCTACGACAACGTAACCTACCGCGAAGCGCCGATGCTGTTTCACAGCACCGGCCGGGACCTGAAAAATGTCAGCCGCGAAAGCGGGCCAATCTTCTCGCGCCCGATTTCAGGACGGGGACTCGCACTTGGAGATTTCAACAACGACGGCGCTGTGGATGTCCTGATCTCCTGCAATGATGAAGCTCCTGTCTTGCTCGAGAACAATGCGGGACGGGAAAACCATTGGCTCGGGCTCAAGTTGGTGGGGGTCAAAGCCAACATCGATGCGGTTGGAGCGCGCGTCACGTATCAAGCCGGTGATTTGAAGCGAAGCAGGATGAAAGTCGGCGGAGGCAGCTTCCTCTCCTCGCACGATCCGAGGGTGGTGCTCGGCCTCGGTCCGAGCACAAAAATCGACGTACTCGAGATAAAGTGGCCCAAACCCAGCACTCTCGTCCAGCGTCTTACAGATCTTCCGGCCGACCGCTATCTCACGATCGTCGAAGGTCAAAGTTAGCGAAATGGATGGTGAGCGTCAGTGCAAGCACATCCTTGACGA
>JASHRE010000666.1 GCA_030037515.1 Candidatus Sulfotelmatobacter sp. | reverse complement strand
AGGAGGGTCGGTCCCTTCATCATTGCTCTGTGGACGCACCCCGACCTCGGCACCGGAACGTTCTTTGTGATTGTCGATCCCGCTCCCGGGGAAACCATTCCAGGCGATCTAAAAGTGCAAGTCACCGTGCAGCCAGAAACCGGACGGCTTCCTGAGGCGGCTTATGATATGTGGCGCGATCGAGTGCGGGATCATGTCCAGTTCGATAACACTCAGGTCCAATTTGACAAGCAGGAGTACTGGCGAGTGCGCCTGATCCTGAAGAGCTCGATCGGCGGCGGAGAAGCGCTTTCCCGCGTGGAACCAACTCCGACGGGCCTGGGAAAGTGGGACTTGCTTCTGTACGCATTTCCATTTGCGTTTGTCATTTTCATGTGGTTTCGTGGCATGTCGCGTTATCGCAAGCAGATGCGCCGAAAGATCGCAAGATCGTCTGCTGCAGTTGCCTCGACTCATGGGACGGGAGGTCCGCCTGCCGAGCGAGTTGCAGCTTTGCCCAAGAATGTTCGTCCAACCTGTGAGTAAAATGTCGAGAGCCATTGCGTTTCTGATTGCGGCTGTGATCCTCGCCGCTTTGACCGGATGCCATTCCGCGCCCACATTTCCTGAGAGAGATTCGAAGGTCTACAAAGAATTCGTTTCAGCCTTTTACATCGGTCTGGCCGCTTTGCAAGTGGGGGACGATGTTCACGCAGACAATAACCTTTCCCATGCCAGTCAGCTTGTGCCGGGCGAGCCTGCGGGCTGGGCGAACTGGGGCATCCTGGCGCTGCGCCAGCGAAACTACGATGTGGCTGCGCGGCGTCTGGAAAAGTCGCGAGATCTTGTTCCCCAGAACGACCAGATCTACAACCTACTGGGAATCCTCGAGAGTCAACGCGGCAACTCCGTGGCAGCGCTGGCGGACTTCCGCAAAGCGAGTGAACTTAATCCCCAGAACTTGAGGGCGGCGTACTCGTTGGCGGAGGAAACGGAGCGCGAAGGCGGTGCGAACGGCGACTCTGATTTTCAAGCACTGATGCAAAAGATTATCACCGTGCAGCCAGGCAATTTAGCCGCTCTGCTGGAACTCAGCCGCGTGGCAGCTAAGCGTGAAGACGTTGAGACTTTGAAGGGGGCATTAAGTCAACTCAGCAGACATTCGGCATCGTGGCCGGCTGAGGCGCAACGTCAATTCGCCGCAGTCGAGACGGCTGTCTCGGTAAATGATCTGCGCGGGGCCGCGACGCAGACCACATTTCTACGTAATGTGTTGATGCGCGATCCGGACTATCGACACAGCTTGAGGATCATTAAGGCTGCGCCGGGCGAAGAGGCGGAGCCATTTACGCACTTCTTGCTGATGCAGACTCCGGAGTTCAAGCCCGCACCGCCTGACATGGCGCTGACGTTTAATCCTCAGCCCCTCGCGCAACCGGCTGGCGCGAACTGGACATCGCACTGGACTTGGATCGG
This sequence comes from Candidatus Sulfotelmatobacter sp., assembly GCA_030037515.1. GTDB lineage: Bacteria > Acidobacteriota > Terriglobia > Terriglobales > Acidobacteriaceae > Sulfotelmatobacter. The sequence continues at coordinate 1,373 of JASHRE010000666.1, read as the reverse complement.
CGCCATCTCTCTCGGTAGCGCGGGCGCTCCGGTCGCAGCGGTGGCGAACGGACACGAAGTGCGACTGGCTTCCGGAGCTGATTTTCCATTTCCCGGCGGCCCGCTCGCGGCATCTCCGCAGCCGGACGGAATCATGCCGATCGACTTCAACTATGACTTCAAGACTGACCTGGTGTTGGCAGGTGCGGGCGGAGTCCGCTTGATGCGGCAGGACAGGTCGGACGCGTTCACCGATGTGACGGCGAAAACGAAGTTGCCGAAATCAGTGACAAGCGCGCCGTACACCGGGGCATGGGCTGTCGATATTGAAGCCGACGGCGATCTCGACGTCGTGCTCGGTGCGAAGAGTGGATTGCCGACAGTGCTGCGCAATAACGGGGACGATACATTTCTTGCGATTCATCCGTTCGCCGGCATTTCCGGCCTGCTCGGCTTTGCGTGGGCAGATTTTGATGGCGACGGCAACCCGGATGCGGCAATCATCGACGGCGGTGGAAGGCTCCATGTTTTCATGAACGAGCGGCAGGGACAGTTTCGTGAGCGGGCGCTGCCGGGTGATTTTTCTTCAGTCAAAGCCATCTCTGTTGCCGACGCCAACAACGACGGAATACTGGATCTGCTTGCGGTGCGCAGCGACGGCGCAATCGTGCGCATCTCCGACAAGAACGACGGTCAAAGCTGGGAAGTGGCGGAGATCGCTCGAGTTCCGGACGAGGCACGCAATCTAGCAGGCGAAGTGCGGCTGTTAGCGTCCGATCTCGACAACAATGGAGCGCTCGATCTCGTTTTGTGTCCGACAACCCAAAGGCCGACAACAACGACCGGAGCGACCGGCGCCTTGATCTGGCTAGGCGATCAGAAAGGTGGATTCACTCTGCTCGATCAGCCGTCTGGTCCGCCACTGGTTTTTGCCACGGCCGACCTGAAAAGCACTGGGCATCTCGATCTGCTCGGTTTGTCTTCCGATGGTCAGGCCATTGATGCAGTCAACCAGACCACGAAAGATTATCACTGGCAGGTCGTGCGGCCACACGCGGTGCAGGCCGTGGGAGATCAGCGCATCAATCCCTTTGGTGTGGGTGGAGAAATCGAAGTCCGGTCGGGCTTGCTGCTGCAGAAACAACCGATTACCGGTCCGCTGCTGCATTTCGGATTGGGCGAGCAGACGGAAGCCGAAGTGGTTCGCGTCGTCTGGCCGAATGGCACGGTGCGCGCCGAGTTTGGCGTAAAAGCCGATCAGGACGTCGTCACCGAGCAGCGCCTCAAAGCATCCTGCCCCTTTCTATTCGCCTATAACGGCAAACAAATGGAGTTCGTCAAAGATGCGGTGCCCTGGGGATCGGCGATCGGGTTACGCATCAACACGCTCGGTT
>JASHRE010000665.1 GCA_030037515.1 Candidatus Sulfotelmatobacter sp. | reverse complement strand
CGCCGATCTGGTGCTTTCCAACGCCGTCCGCGCGGCGGTCGTCGGACTGGTGAAAAGCCTGGCCAACGAATTCGGCAAGGATGGAATTCTCGTCAACAATGTTGGACCGGGCTTTACCGCGACCGAGCGCTTGCAGGAGCTGGCTCGTTCCCGTGCGGCTGGTTCGGAAAAAGGCGAGCAGCAATTGTTCGATGCCTGGGCCTCGGACGCTGCGTTGAAGCGCCTCGGCGATCCGCGCGAAGTCGCGGATACCATCGTGTGGCTGGCTTCTGATCGCGCCACCTACGTGACCGGGCAGACGGTGCTCGTCGATGGCGGGTTGTACAAAGGATTGTGAATCGTCGGAAACTCAACATGCTCTTGAGAATGCAAGTTGGAGGTTTGCTTTTAGTCTTGCCCGCACTGTCGAATCTCGCGCCGGCGCAGGCGCGTCCCTTTCCCGGACCCGACCTGCAACAGATCTATCAGCGACTCCTCCCACGGATCGAAAAGATTCCAGCATTCGATCATCATGCGCATCCCGGATTCGCCGACGATCCCGACGTCGATGCCATGGCTTCTCCGCCCAACGCCAACGTGCCTTCGCGTACGCGAGACGATAATCCCGAACTGGCCGTCGCGTCGCATGAGCTGTTCGGCTATCCCTACAACGATTTCTCGCCCGAGCACGCGAAGTGGCTCATCCAGAAAAAAAACGATCTGAAAAAACAACTTGCCGGTCCAGCCTATTTCAATTCGATTCTCGACAAGCTCAACATTGAGATGTCGGTGGCCAATCGTGCCATGGTGGCCGACTACCTCGATCCCAAACGCTTCGCGTGGGTCTTCTTCGCCGATTCCTTCCTGTGGCCGTTCAACAACCAAGTCGAGGCCGAGCGCAATCCGGATGAAGGCGTTTACATTCCGCTGCAGGAAAAAATGCTGCATCGCTGGATGCAGCAGGAAAACGTCACCACCCTGCCCGCGACGTTTGCCCTTTACCTCAAGTTCATTTCCAAAGTGCTCGAAGACAATCAGAAACGCGGCGGAATCGCCATGAAATTCGAGGTCGCATATTTCCGGCCGACAACGTTCAGCGACCCCTCTCGCGAACAAGCCCGGAAAATCTACCAGACCTACATCGACACTGGAATTCCCAGCGAAGAGGAGTACCGCACTTTTCAGGATTACATTTTCCGTTACCTCATCCAAGAAGGCGGGCGCCTGCACTTGCCCGTTCACATTCACACCGCGGTCGGCATCGGCAATTACTTCAATCTTTCCCAGGGCAACATCATGAATCTCGAAAGCGTGATTCGCGATCCGCGCTACGTTGCCACCGTCTTCGTCATGATCCATGGCGGGTATCCGCTCGAACGCGAAGCCATTTGGCTGTCCGCCATGCCCAACGTCTATCTCGATTCCTCGTTCGGAGAACTGGCGCAGTATCCTTCGGCGTTCAAAAACACCCTGAAAATGTGGCTGGAGACGTTTCCTGAAAAAATCACATTCGGTACCGACTGTTTCCCGTACGATCAAGTGATCGGTTCGGAAGAGACCTACTGGCTCGGCGTGAAATCGTCGCGCCAAGCTCTGGCCGGGGCCCTGGCCGAAATGATTTCCGAAGGCGAGATCAACGAAGCTCGCGCGCTCGAAATGGCTCACGCCTATCTCCACGACACGGCTGTGAAACTCTACCCAGGCAAGGTTCACTAACTATGGCGAAAACGAAAAAGTCATTGAAGCGGGTGAAGGCCGGAACCAAACCGTCGTCGCCACGCCCGAGCCGTAAGAGCAAACCGAGTAAGACCGGTGCGGTCCTGGCCGCGCTGCAACACATTCCCTGGAGCACCGTTCCGCTTGAAGAGTTGAATCCCTTGTTCCAGCGCCATTTCGTCGTCGGACAAGACATCATGCTCGCGCGCGTGCTCATGAAGAGGGGATGCATCGTGCCCGAGCACAGCCACCATAACGAGCAACTCACCTACATCCTCGAAGGCGCGCTGAAGTTCTGGATCGACGGCCGCGAGATCGTCGTCCGCGCCGGCGAAACGCTCTGCATTCCTTCCAACCTGCCCCACAAAGCCGAGGCCCTCGAAGACACCGTCGATCTCGACGTCTTCTCGCCGCCACGCGAAGATTGGATCAACAAGAGCGACGAATATCTCCGGAGGACGAAATAGCGTTGCCCATGGGTTTTTCCTCGACCTCCGTGCCCGCCGTGCATCCGGCCGACTTTCAGTTTCGCTGCATTGCCTGCGGACATCTGAGCGATTCGGCGAGTCGGGATTTCCGTTGCGCCGCATGCCGCGACCTGCTCGAAATCACCTATCCTGCATGGAAGCAGCGGAAGCCGGAACCGGAGCCATTGACTTCTCTCTGGCGCAACCGCCGCACGCTGATGAACGACGCCGATCTGAGCGGCGTGTGGCGCTTTCGCGAATTGCTGCCCGCCGTGGACGAAGCACAAATCGTTACGCTGCGGGAAGGGAATACTCCGCTGTACCGACTGCCACGGTGCGCCCGAAGTTTGGGAATGCCGCAACTGCTGGCCAAGCATCAGGGGATGAACCCCACCGGCTCCTTCAAAGATACCGGCATGACGGTTGCTGCCACGTTCGCGCGGCGCGCCGGTTTTCACTGGGTCGCCTGCGCTTCGACTGGAAACACATCGGCCTCAATGGCGGCCTACGCGGCGCGCGGCGGAATGCGCAGCCTGGTCCTCGTCCCCGAAGGAAAAATCTCGTGGAGCAAGCTCTCGCAAGCACTCGACTACGGCGCGCTCACGTGCCAACTGCGCACGGATTTCGACGGCTGCCTGGGCCTGCTGCAACAGCTTGTCCTGCGCGCGCCTGTCTATCAGTTAAACTCGATCAATCCGTTTCGTCTCGAAGGACAAAAAACGATCGCGCTCGAGTTGCTGGAACAACTCGAGTGGGAGCCTCCCAATCACATCATCGTTCCCGGAGGAAATCTGGGAAACAGTTCGGCGATCGGCAAAGCGCTCGTCGAAACGCGCGATCTCGGATTGATCTCGCAACTGCCGAAGCTCTCGGTCATTCAGGCTGCAGGCGCCAACGCATTGGCGCGAACCGTGCGCGAGGGCGGCAAGCGACTGGTCGCCGTGCAGCCCGACACGCGCGCCACCGCCATCCGCATCGGCAGTCCGGCGTCGTGGAAGAAAGCCGTGCAGGCTCTCGAAGCGACCGGCGGGGCGTGCGAGGAAGTGAGTGAAATCGAGATCGCGCAGGCGAAAGCCGAAATCGGCGCCGAAGGCATCGGATGCGAGCCGGCCTCGGCCGTTACGCTGGCCGGCCTGAAAAGGCTGCTAAAGCGAGGCTTTGTCAAGCCGGCAGAAACTGTGGTGCTGGTGCTGACCGGCCATTCGTTAAAAGATCCCGACTACACGATCGACTTTCATCGCGGAGAGTTGTTCCGGGGAACCGCCGATGAAAGCGCGGCCACCGCGCTTGGTCCGTTGCGCCACCCGCCGATCGTACTCGATGCCATGCTCGACGCGGTCTTGCGAGTCCTCGACCAAGCTGAGAAATCCTGAACGAAACCATGCCTGCCACTTCCAATCGCAACAGAGTTCGTCTCGCCCTCCCGGCCACGTCGGCCAATCTCGGCCCGGCGTTCGACGCCGCCGCGCTCGCCATGAACTTCTACATCAGAATGGATGCCTGTCCGGCACAGGGGTTCTCGATCACCGCATCCGGACGCGACCAGGAAATCTGCGGGCGGCTCGAAAACAATCTGATCCTCAAAACGTACTCCGAGGTACTCGAATCTGCCGGCAGGCCCGTCGTCCTGCTCGCGCTGCGGATCGCCAACGACATTCCCATCGGCAAAGGCTGCGGATCGTCCGCCGCGGCACGTCTCGCCGGGGTTGCACTCGCGGTCCACTTCGGAGACCTGCGTTGGACCAACGCCCAGATCATCGGCGAAGCTTCGCGGCGCGAGCAGCATCCCGACAACGCTTCGGCCTGCTGGATGGGCGGCGTCACCGTGGCGCGCATGTCGGGCGAGGCCGAAGCCGAAGTCGTCAACATTCGTCCGAAAGGGAAGTGGCCGCTGCTGCTCGCCGTCCCCGACGAGAGTCTTGCCACCGAAGAGGCGCGGCGCGCCATTCCCACGCAGCACTCGCATGGCGACGCCGTGGCCAACGTCCGCAACTCGATGCTTCTGCTCGCCGCCCTCACCCAGGGACGCCACGAGTTGCTGGCTAACGCTCTCGAAGACCGCATTCATCAGCCGTATCGCGCGGCGCTGTGTCCGCTGCTGCCGAGCTTGCAGGAATTGCAAGGCACGAACGGCATCGCCGGTGCAGCGCTCAGCGGCGCTGGACCGTCGGTGTTGATGTTCCTCGATCCGCGCGCCTCCATCGCGAA
>JASHRE010000664.1 GCA_030037515.1 Candidatus Sulfotelmatobacter sp. | reverse complement strand
CTGAGCTATGCCAACTGTTGAGTTTCGTTGCAAAGGAAAGTCTTGGCACAGCAGTATGCTGCCACTCGACGCAGAAAAAGTCTTGCTTCCACGAAAACGGCGACCCTCGAACACGCACAAGCGTCCGCCGCGCCAGCGGCTTAGTTCAGATCTCCTTTTCATGTAGATTCGCAATCGCCCACTCAGCTCTCGCTCTTGCCGCTGCGGGTCATCAATTCGTAGATCGCGTCGTGAGGCGACTTGCCGTCATGCAGAATAGCGTGCATCTGCTGGGTGATGGGTATTTCCACACCTCGGACGCGCGCCAGTCCCACAGCCGCAGTTGTGGTGAAAATTCCTTCCGCCACCATGCCGTGCATGCCGGCAACAATTTCGGGCAGCTTGCGTCCACGTCCCAGTTCGACGCCTACGCTGCGGTTGCGCGACAGGCCTCCGGTGCAGGTTAGGACCAGATCGCCAAGGCCGGCGAGTCCCGCCATGGTTTCGGCTCGGCCGCCACAGGCGACGATCAGGCGCGTCATCTCGGCCAAGCCGCGAGTGATCAGAGCGGCAATCGAATTGTGCCCGAGACCCAATCCGTCGCAAATGCCGGCGGCAATCGCGATGATGTTCTTGAGCGCGCCGCCAAGTTCCACTCCGATAACGTCCGCATTGGTGTATACGCGAAATGCAGAATCACTGAATTCCCGCTGCACGGTTCGCAGCAGATCTTCATTTTGAGAAGCGATTGTGATGGCCGTGGGATCGCCGCGTGCCACTTCCTGCGCGAAAGAGGGTCCGCTGAGCGCGCCGATGGGAAAATCAGCCTCCCCACCCTGTTCGCGCAAACTGCGCGAGGACAAGGATGGCGCACTCTCGCCCGGACGGCCGAGGGCGGATGTCCCTCCGCGCTGCGCGAGCACATCCGCGATCACTTCCGTCATGCGCTGCAAAGAGCCTTCTTCCACGCCCTTCGTCGCACTTACGATCAGGGCGCCGGGAGGAATCAGCGGCCGCATGCGCTCGAAAACTTGGCGGCAATGCTGCGCGGGCATGACGCTGACGACGGTCTGCACTCCAGCGAGAGCGGTAGCGAGATCTGTCGTAGCCCTCACCGACTCGGGAATTTTTCGGCCCGGCAGGAATTGCTCGTTGACTCGTCGCCCGCTGATCGATTCGCAGACCTCCGGCTCGTGCGCCCATAGCCGCACGCCATGTGTGCCTTTGCGCCCGAGGACAATCGCGAGTCCCGTGCCCCATGCTCCTGCGCCGATGACGGCGATCTCGCTCATGGTTTTTCCGACCTCTCTGATGGTGACGCACTGCGTTTTGTTCCCAGACGATTTTCGGTTCCCGCCAGCAGGCGGCGAATATTCGCGTGATGTTTGACGATGATCAGTGGCGATGACAGCGACATGAGCGCGAGCGCGCCCGGGGCGTTTCCGTATTCGTGCAGCATCCAGGCCAGAACAGGGAAGCTTGCGACCGCGATGATTGATCCCAAGGACACATAACGGGAGATCAGCACCACGAGAAGAAAGATTCCTGCGGCCACCAGGACGGCTTTCGGAGCAATGAGCCCGAACGATCCCAAAGCCGTCGCGACACCCTTGCCGCCGCGAAACTTAAGAAAAATGGAAAACACGTGACCGAAGATCGCGAACAGAGCGGCCAGCGACATCAGAAGATGCGGGCTTGTCCAAGGAGAAGCGGGAGAAGACATCCATTCTGCAAATGCCACCGCCCCCGCTCCCTTGGCGGCATCCAGAAGCAGAGTGACCACTCCAAGCACGGGCGATTTCCGCGCCACATTGGTCGCGCCGATATTTCCGCTGCCGCTCCGGCGCACGTCTTCCCCGCGAAAAATGCGGACCAGAATATAGCCGAAAGGAATCGAGCCGAGCAGATAACTTGATGCAACGATAAGTAATGTGGAGAACATTTCGAGCCGGCATCAAAGCTATCGCATGGCGGAGGAGGAAGTAAAACGAGGTGTCGCACGCACGCTTCGCTCGCGCGGCGGAGGAACGCCTCCGCCCTAGAGGAATCCTGTAGCCCCGGACGCATTCATCCGGGGGCCCTAGCGCGTGGGTTTTCGGGGGATGGGGTGGTCGTTCGGGGTTGCCCCGGAGCGCAATGAAAACGGCCCCCGACACTACACCTGCAGATCGAACCCCTCCAGCTTGCTGTACTTCGATCCCTTTGGGGAGAGCTGACTCTGATACAAAAAGAACTCGCGGGCCGTCATCCCACCAAACTCGGGCGTGGGCAAAGCCGCGAGCTTTTCCTGCAAGCTCTGAAACACGCGATTCGGGCGATCTGCTTTCATGCGCCGGGGGGAACCTGATCTGCCGCCAGCCCGAGCCAGGGTTAAATGGGGGCTGAACGCGCGCTCTTCTCTCGGAATGCCGAGCGCAGCGGTTCTCTCGTCGATTGCCTGGGCTAGCGCTCCAAGTTCCCGCCCAGCGTCCATGCCAAGCCAAAACACACCGGCGGACTTCGCCGTCGGGAAAAATCCATAGCCGCGAAAATGAATCTCTGCCGCACTTGCCTTGATCGTCGCCAGAGCTTGGTTGATTTGAGGGACGGCAGCTTCGGCCTGCTCGCCGATAAACTTCAACGTCACGTGTAATGCTTCGGGACGGACCCAGCGAGCGTCGGGCGCGAATCCCTGAACCCCCTCGACAAAGCGGATGATCCGCCCGCGGATTTCGTCGTCGATGTCGAGTGCAACAAAAAGTCGCATGGAGACGTCGCTAGCCTACTCCGAGCTCTCTCGCCAGCGTCTTCCACTTTGAATCCACCAGCGCCTTGGTCTTCGCGTCCATCACGATCTCGGCGGGCCACGGGCGCGTGAATCCTTCACTCGCCCACTTGCGCGTCGCGTCCACTCCCATTTTTGATCCGTAATCGGGTAGTCGCGAGGCATGATCGAGCGAATCGACCGGCCCGAGCGTGAACTGAATGTCTCGCTCCGGATCGATATGGTTCAGAACCTTGAGCGTGACGTCGGTGAGGTCTTGCACGTCGACGTCCTCATCGACAACAAGAATGCACTTTGTGAACATCGCCTGCCCCAGTGACCAGATCGCATTCATCACCCTGCGCGCCTGTCCGGGATACGACTTCTTGATCGAGACGATCATCAAGTTATGGAACACACCTTCGATCGGCATGTTGATGTCCACCATCTCGGGGATGCTCAGCTTCATCAGCGGCAGAAAAATTCGCTCGACCGCTTTGCCCATGTATGCGTCCTCCTGCGGAGGCTTGCCCACAATCGTCGTCGCATAGATCGGATCTTTGCGGTGCGTTAGGCAGGTGACGTGAAAAACAGGATAAAGATCTTCGAGCGAATAGAAGCCGGTGTGATCACCGAAAGGACCCTCCGGACGGAGTTCGTCGAGATTGATGTAGCCTTCGAGAACAATTTCGCTCGATGCCGGCACCTCGAGGTCGACGGTTTCGCACTTCACCAAGTCGACGGGAGCGCCGCGCAGGAATCCCGCGACGAGATATTCTTCGATATCGGGCGGGGCAGGAACGATGGCGGAGAACGTGACCGCAGGCTCGGTTCCGATCGCGACCGCTACTTCCATTTTGCCGAAGGGGCGACCGCCTTCGGTCAGCACGCTGCCGCCGGAGCTCCGCGCCATGATGTCGACGGCGGCCGATCTGCCAGCTTTGACAAAACCTGGCAAAGGTGGAACACCCTCGGAATTCGTCGCGGCCATGCGCATGCGCTCGCGGGCGTGTTCCGCCGCGACCTTCTGGCGCTGCCAGTGCATGCCGGTCGTGCGCTCGTCATACACCTGCATCCGGTACATGCCGACATTGCGCTTGCCCGTGCGCGGATCGCGCGTCACGACGCAGGGCAGCGTGATGAACCGGCCACCATCTTTGGGCCAGCATTGCAAGACGGGAAAATCAAGCAGCGAAAAGTTCTCGCGCTTGACCACGTCCTTGCAAGGGCCGGTGGAAACCGTGCGCGGAAAAAATTTGCCGGCTTCGGTCAGCAGCGGCAGCATCTTAAGCTTGTCGAGAAATCCCTGCGGCGATTTCACATCCATGAACATGCGGATGCGGTCGGCGACTTCGTCAAGCGACTTCACTCCGAGCGCTAGGTTCATGCGCGATTCGGAGCCGAATTGGTTGATCAAGAGCTGTGATCCGGGATAACCTCTGACGTTTTGGAAAAGCAGGGCCCGGCCGCCGGGATGTCTAGCGGGGCCACTCCCGCTGGCGTAGGTTCCCAGGTGTATCTTCGAAACCCTGTCGGTGATCTCGGCTATCTCGAGAATCGGATCGACTTCAGTTTGTATGCGCTTGAGTTCATCGGCGCGGTCGAGCGCAGCGATCCACTGGCGGAGGTCGTCGAAGGCCAAAGTCTTCCTCGTGTGACCGAAGATTATACGGGAGACGTCTTCGGCGCGGATCCATGGGGATGTGCGCGGATGCATAAAGGTGGACACTTTCAGGGAGCAGAAAGTCAAGTCC
>JASHRE010000663.1 GCA_030037515.1 Candidatus Sulfotelmatobacter sp. | reverse complement strand
GCCAACGGAGTCGACATGAAGCCCGGCGACGAGGTTCTGATGACCGATCAGGAGCATCCCGGCGGCGAACATCCCTGGAACCTGAAGGCCAAGCGCTACGGAATCGTGGTGAAGAAGGTAACGCTTCCCCGCCCCGTGAACAGCTCAGCCCAGGTTCTCAATCTCGTCAACGACGCTATCACGCCGCGCACTCGCATGCTGTTCTTCAGCCACATCACAACATTTTCCGGCGTGGTGCTTCCGGCAAAAGACTTATGCTCGCTCGCCCGCGATAAAGGAATTCTCTCGGCTGTTGACGGCGCGCACGTCGTCGGCATGATGCGGGTGAATCTGCACGATCTCGGCTGCGACATGTACTCCTCAAGCCCGCACAAATGGCTGATGGCGCCCAAGGGGTCGGGATTGTTGTATGTCCGTGATGAAGTCATCGATCGCGTGTGGAGCACGATCGCCACCGAAGGTTGGGATGAGCCCGGCCTGCGTGCCGAACGCTTCCAGCGCATCGGCAGCTCGAACGTCCCGGCGCTATGCGGTTTGCGCGCGTCGATCAAACTCGCAAACGATATCGGTCTCGACCGCATCGAGAACCGGCATCGCCAGCTCGCCGATTACGCCCTTGCCGAGATGATCAAGCGCGGTGCCGAATCGTGGACGTCGCCGGATCCTCGGTTGCGCTGCGCCATCGTCAGCGTGAACGTCCCGCCCATTCAGCGCATGGAACTCGAGCATTGGATGTGGACCAGGCACAAGATCCGTATCCGCGGGGGCGATCCGTACAAGCTGCGCCTGTCGACGCCATACTACCTGCAGAAGGCCGACATCGACCGCTTTCTCACCAAGTTCGACGAATACAGGCGCGAGAGGACACCGGGAGGAGCCGCGAAGTCACCCTACAACCCTCAGAATTTTGACTTATCTTTAGTCCTGAAAGAGCATTCCACGAAGTAAACGAGGTGGAGTCCGGCACGATGCAGAATCGTTATCTGTAGTGATTCCATGACGTGGGACCGGTCCGCGTTGGCGCGGTTGAGCGTGGCGAAACTGCGCCAATGCGGATCGAGCACTCAATTCAGGAGGATCGATGGTAAGAGTGCAACGAATCCTTGTGCCGGATACGCAGGAGCGTGGCTGGGTGTTGTTCGACGCAGAACACCTGCCGCTCATTGCTCCTAACCAATATTTGTCGTACCTGCATCACCTGGGGCGGTCGCCAAACACTGTGCGAGCCTATGCCCACCATCTCCAGGCTTTCTCAAAGTTCCTAGATGAAGAGAACCGAGACTGGACGACGCTTAGCCTCACCGAACTGGCCAAGTTCGTGACGTGGTTGCGTCGAGTCGGTTCCGCCAGCAGCAAATCACGATCCGACACGACGATCAATACAATCCTCGCTGCGGTTGGGTCCTTCTACGAATATCAGGACAGGCTTGGGGCTGAGACAAACATCAGCCGGTCGCGGCGGTTCGGAGCGAAAATCCCGTACAAGCCGTTCTTGCACCACCTGAGCCGGAACCGCCCCTTGACGAAGCAGCGGCATCTACGTTTCGACTGCAAATCCGCGACCATAAACAACGAACTTAAGTATGCGTGCTGGAAGAAATTCTCCGATGGCGATTGGAGAAGTACTCAAGAAGTGGGGAGAGTTCGCCGCATGGTGAAGTGGCTGAATAGTCTTGATCCACTGCCCGCGTCTTTGATGATTCGACCGTTCGCCAAATGGCGCGCACAGTACACGACGTATCTGAAACTGTTTGAATTGCGCTCACTTCCGCACTGATGCCAGTTTCCTCGATGTGCTCAAGGCGGAGTTGCGCGACACAGAGAGAGTCCTCACCAAGGCCAACGCGAATGGATGGATCGGCAAATCGAAATGAATGAGCGGAAGCGAAACAACCTGGTCAACACTGTCACATCTCTGGAGCGACCACATGCTTAGAAATACTGAGGGTCTTAAGCGGAGCGCACGACTGCGTAGCGAGAGTGCAATGCAGCGGGCTTTGGCCGCTCTGCAGCGAATGGATGCTTCTTAGCGGGAAATTAACTTCCGAACAGTGGCCGCGGAAGCAGGAGTCTCGGCGTCATGGTTGTATGGCCAGGAGGGCTTGCGGGGCCGCATTGTGCGATCACGCAGAAACACAACCGATGTTGCTCCTCCGGCGCCGGCGTCAGGAAATCGAGAGCGCGCATCTAGGCAGAACATAGTGGCGACGCTGCGGCTCCGGATCAAGACTCTTGAGGAGAAGAATCGCGAACTGAGTGGCCTTCTGGAGCTTGCTTACGGAAAGCTTGCCTTGGCATGCGAGAAGAATGCCTCCGTCGGGAGCACATTTTGAGCGTTCCGAAGAACTTGTCGTCGCCAACCGAATCCGCAATCTCATTGGTTGAGGAGCGCGAGGAGTGCAAAGAGTTGCCGTCTTCCCGGCTGCCCATGATACGACAGCAACTCTGTGCCGACGACGTCCCCTATCAACGATTGATGGAAAATAGATTTTATGTTGCCTCAGAGCTCAAGAAATGCCGGATTGCGGTCGGATTATTTGAGGCGGTTACTTCACAGAATGGACGGAGTCTGGAGTAAAGAGAACCGCTTGGCATCCCGAGACGCTCGAACACGTCACAATCGCACGCCGCACCAAACGGGCCGAGCTGCCCTCTGGGAACGCAACCTGGAATTCGGCCTTCGTTAGCGCATCGTCAACGGACTTAAGCTCCTCTGATCCGCTGATGAACTCCACATCTTCGATTTTCGGGCCTGGGCTGAAGAGAAGAAAGAACTCCGCGGTCGCCGAACCAGAAACAAGGCGTTTGAGCTTGACACTGCGCAACTCGCTCAATTCCCCCGCACTCGAATCCCAGCGCAGCAGATCCGGCACCGCTGGTGCTTTTTCGCCCGTCAAGTGTTCGAGACGGCGGCGGGTCTCGTCCCATGAGTTGTCAGAAACATGGGCCTCGGGTGTGGCAAGGGCCAGGCGATACATGTGAATCGCTTTCTGCATTTTCTTCTGTTGTTCGTAGACTTGACCGAGATGATCAGCCACCAAACCAGCTTGCGACAGTAACCATGATGCGCGAATGTAGCTTTCCGCCTGATCGAGATGGCCGAGACGAAAATGCGCCCATCCCAGAGTGTCCCAGAACATACCGATCTTCTGCGTGCACTGCAGATCCTCGGGAAGAAGATTGGAAAGTTCTACGTCGAAGGATTCCTTCTCCTGTTGGTCGACTGCCTGCTGTGCGTATTCCAAAGCTTTGGGGAGACTAGTGTTGGCCTCGGCAAGTTCGTAGCCGATATCGTTCAAAATCTCCGGCTTCGCGTCGGCAGCCACAACTTTTTCCAGAATCGCGGTGCCTTTGTCGATCTGCCCAGCCTGCAAGTATGCGGTCCCCAGAAGATTTTGGGCGGCCGGCGAAGGGTCGCTTTTCGCGACCGTTTCCAGATAGGGCAGGGCCTCGGTGTAGCGCTTCTGCTGCACGAACATCGAACCAAGTTCAGTGTTCGCCCCCGGATCCTCTGGGGCGACCTTCAACACCTCGCGCCAGGCATCCATGGCGGCGTCGACGCGGCGCAACTGCTCCAGCGCTATAGCGTAGGTACTGCGCGGTACCACCTGTTTGGGGTCGGAATCGATGGCTTTACGGAAGACGTCGAGGGCGGAATCGCTCTGCCCCGATGTCATGTAAACGACTCCCAACAGCAGCCAAGCCCGCGTAAACTTTGGATCTAATTCGACGGCGCGCTTGAATGCGGTCATGGCAGCCGAACGATTACCCATCCCTACGGCGTTGCGGCCATCGGCTTCCAACTGGTTCGCCTCGGAAGAACTGCTCGGCGGCAGTTCCACAATACCGTTCGTGAAGGAACGCAACCGTGCGACACTGGAAGCATCCGGAATAAACGCCCCGTTCGGGATGGCCGACGGGTTTAAGGGAACCCCCACATTGGAGGACGACGTCTGTACGTATTGGTTCAGGTCGTTCTGCAAGTTCTTGAGGAAGCTTCGATAATCATCGAACTCGCCAGCCGGAACTTCGTGCAGCTTAATCAGCAGTCGGCGCTTCGCGATGAGCACACCCTGATCATGGGAATAAGAAGCGTGGTATTCCGCGAAGTCGTACTTCAGATCCACATTGGAGGGCGTTTGCGGCGTATAGCCCTTGGGCAGCTCCACTTTGGAATCAGACACCGTCTCCATGGGGGATCCAAGCCAGATGGGATACTTCGCATCGTCTCGGATTGGCGGCATATAAAACGGCAATCCAGGAACGGTGAAGTGATGGTCGCTCTTCCAGTCGGGATATTCCTTGCGATTGTAGGAATAAGAAAAACGAAAAGGTTCACTGATCGACTCGGGTGTACCCGCACTGACGTCGCTTACGGTGCCCGAATAGCCGAGCTGGTACGAAATCTGCTGCACCAAGTCTTTCCACTGGGGTTGCGGCACCTGGCGGAAGGCCGCGCGTATCAAGACCTCGCTGTCTCCTCGAGTCGTGTCCTCGACCTTCGCTTCGAATGTGCCGTCGCTACCGAGCGCGCCATCGATTCTGAAGGCTTGAGTGCTGGGGAAAGGCGGATCGGCGGGCGTGTTCACTAGCTGTATCGAATTTTCTCCCAACATAACCAACGCCTGC
>JASHRE010000662.1 GCA_030037515.1 Candidatus Sulfotelmatobacter sp. | reverse complement strand
AGATGCCCCTGGGGCCGGTGATAAACAAGTTGCCGTCATCGTCAACTTTCATTCCGTCCGGCACGCCCTCGTGCCTTCCGCCGGGAGGTTCTTCCCCGAAGATGCGCCCATTCGAGAGCGTTCCGTCGGAAGCAGCATCATACACGCGAATGTTCTTTTCCTTGCTGTCGTCGACGTACAAGTGCTTGCCGTCGGGAGAAAAGGCCAGGCCGTTCGGTTGCGACAGTTCCTTTGTGAGCAACCGCACATTGCCCTTGTCGTCAAGACGGTACACGCCTTGAAAGGGAATCTCCTGTTTTTCGCCAGCAACGAGGTCGAGGGTGGGATCAGTGAAGTACAGTGCTCCATCGGGCCCGACGATCACGTCATTCGGGCTGTTGAACTTTTTTCCTTCATAATGATCGGCAAGAATCTTGTATTTTCCATCCCGCGTCACCTCTATGATCGCGCGCAATACGCTGGCACAATCGATAAGGCGATGCTTGCGGTCGAAGGTATTACCATCGGGATCGCCCAATGCGATCACTTCTTCCCTCCTGCCGTCCAGGTATACGCGGAAAATCTTGTTCAATGTCTCGTCGCTGACATAGAGGAATCCGGCCGCGTCCCAGGCAGGACCTTCGGTGAAGCCAAAGCCCGTCGCAACCGTTTCGAGCTTCGCGCCCCGCTCGACGAGGTCCCAAAATTTCGGCGAAAGAGACTGCAGTTCAAAGGCGCGGGGGGTCGGCGCTTGCGCTGCCGCCGCGATCAGCAGACATGCTGCGGTGAAAAGGTAAGAGGAGTATTTCCGCCAGGTCGTCATTTCAGTCGTCCTTTTCGTCATCGTGGTCCTGCGGGCGGGAGGAACCTTGCGAGATGCCGCCATTCACCAGGTAATTCAAAAGGTCGTTGAGATCGTCGGAACTAAGCCGCTGGCGATAATCGCTCGGCATGATCGACCGGCTGGAACGCTCCACGCTTTGCAGGTCGGACTTTTCAAAGAATTGAAAGCTTCCATCTCTGTTCTGGAGCTGCAGAGAGAAATTGTCCTCATTGCGAATGACGCCTTCGAAGCGACTGCCGGTGCCGGTTGTGACGATCGCCGTCTTGTAACCCATGGGCACGACCCGATCCTGGCTCAGTATGGTGTCCAGGATCGCTTGCGCCGATGTGGAAGGCCCGTAAGCGGAAAGATCCGGGCCGAGGAATCCCCCTTCACCAAAGATCATGTGGCAACTCGAGCACCCCCCTTTGCCAAAGAAAATCTGTTTTCCACGAGTGGCATCGCCGGGAAGAGATCGAGGCGCTTGTTTTCCCTGTAGAACTCTCAGATAGCTGACAACTTCGCGCACTTTGTCTTCGCCCAACATTTGGAATGGCGGCATGCCGCTCCCTGGTACGCCGTCGGAAACGAGGTTGGAGAGTCGTTCATCGGAAAGGCGCTGTACCCTGGCGTTTCCTGCAATGCCCGGAGCGCGTTCACTGCCCTGTCCGTCCAATCCGTGACATCCCGAGCAGTTGGCAGCAAAAACGGTTTCGCCGGCGCTCGAACTGGGCCGTGACGCCGGGCTCTGATCCGAACGCCGGTCGGCCTGCTGGGATCGACCTTGGGCTGTGGCGGTTCTGATCGAGATTCGGCCAGCAAAGGCTATGCTCGCAAGAATCACAGCGAGAGTGATCCTCGTCAGAGATGAAGCATCGCTCGTCTGCGTGGCAGCTCCTTTCCTGGGTCGCCTACGAATTCGACTAAACGGAAGTGATCTTCGTAACTAAATGACGAAAGGAGGGTGTATCTCAGCCGCTGGTCGTGTGTCAACCGAGTTCTTGATAGCGGAACAAGAAGCCGACTTACGCTCTGTCCTTAGAACCACGGCCGGGGAACGTGTGTTTTCTCTTTCTGAGGCGAGGCATGGCGGCATGCGTTTGCAGAAAATCGACGTTCGTTGGATAATTCGCATTTTCATTTTTGGGTTTGACGTGACCTTGCACTCGAGCCGGCACGACCAACTGCGTGATGGGAAAACGCGATTGGGATCTGTCTTTCGGTGACATCAAAGTAAGAAAGGATGGCTGAATATGTGGACGGCGGTGCACGTTTTGGTCCTCGTGGGCTGTCTGACTGCCGGCGTGGATGAGGTTCCCGTTCCCGGCAAGATCGACGTGCGCACCGAAGATCTGATGGTGCAGCCAGCTGGGGGCAATTGGATTTCCTACAATGGCGATTATTCGGGCCGGCGGTATAGCAGCCTCAACCAGATCAACACGGCTAACGTTCCGCAGCTGCGTGCAGCTTGGGTCTTTCACGCACAGAACTCGAACCGCCTGGAAACGACTCCGGTGGTCGTCAACGGGCTGATGTTTGTCACCGCGGCGAATGAGGCGACTGCCCTCGATGGCCGCACGGGCCGCGTGGTTTGGCACTATTCGCGGCCAAACTCCGAAGGCTTGATCGATGACGCCGCTTCCCACCACAACCGGGGTGTCGCAGTTTGGCACGATCGCGCTTATATGGAGACCGACAATGCGCACCTGTTGTGCCTGGACGCACGTTCCGGCAACCTCGTATGGGACGTCGCTTACGCCGACTGGAACAGGAACTATGGGGCAACAAGCGCTCCGCTGATCGTAAAGGACAAGGTATTGGTGGGAACCTCCGGCGGCGATGACGGCGTGCGCGGTTTCGTTGCCGCCTTCGACGCGATGACGGGAAAGCTGGCCTGGCGTTTCTGGACAATTCCGGGCCCGGGCGAATTTGGGGCTGAAAGCTGGCCCGGGAAGATGTATCTGCACGGCGGAGGAACAACTTGGATGCCGGGCACCTACGATCCCTCGCTAAACCTGGTCTACTGGGGCACCAGCAACCCGTCTCCCGATTTCAACGACGACGTGCGCCCGGGTGACGGTCTGTACACAGATTGCCTGCTCGCTCTGGATCCGGACACGGGCAAGCTGCGGTGGTATTTCCAGTTCACTCCGGATGATTTGTTTGACTACGACGCGGTCGAAACTCCGATGTTGATCGATGCGGTTTACCAAGGCCAATCCCGAAAATTGCTCGTGCAGGCGAACCGGAATGGGTATCTCTACGTACTCGACCGCACGAACGGAAAGTTTCTTTCGGCGGTTCCGTTCGTCGAGAAGCTCAATTGGGCGAAGGGCATCGACGAACACGGCCGGCCAATTCGGACCGGGGTCAGGCCCACGGCCGAAGGGACCCGAGTCTGTCCTGGCTATGCCGGTGCCACCAACTGGTATGCACCTTCCTTCAACGAATCGACCCACATGGTGTATTTCCTGAGCCTGGAACAC
>JASHRE010000661.1 GCA_030037515.1 Candidatus Sulfotelmatobacter sp. | reverse complement strand
GATTTTTACAGCTTTGTGTACGTTTTCGAGAACTCCGACGACGCCCAGCACCGGCGTGGGATAAATGCCTTCGCCCAAAGTTTCATTGTAGAAACTGACGTTGCCGCCGGTGATGGGAATGTCGAGTTCTTCGCAAGCCTTGGTCATGCCGTCGATGGTTTCGGAAAACTGCCACATGATGTGCGGTTTTTCCGGATTGCCGAAGTTCAGGCAATTGGTGGCGCCGACCGGAGTCGCGCCGGAGCAGGCCACCTTGCGCGCAGCCTCGGCGACGGCATGCATCGCGCCCAGCTTGGGATCGAGATAGCACCAGCGTCCGTTGCCGTCGAGCGACATCGCCAGACCGCGCTGCGAGCCCTTAATTCGAATCACACCGGCATCCGCTGCGCCCGGCGCTTCGACGGTATTGGTCTGCACCATGTGATCGTACTGTTGCCAGACCCAGCGCTTGCTGCAGATGTTGGGAGCAGCAA
Source organism: Candidatus Sulfotelmatobacter sp. (assembly GCA_030037515.1). Classification (GTDB taxonomy): domain Bacteria; phylum Acidobacteriota; class Terriglobia; order Terriglobales; family Acidobacteriaceae; genus Sulfotelmatobacter. The sequence goes on along the minus strand of JASHRE010000661.1, from coordinate 11,914 downwards.
GAAGTCGTTTGAGGTGCTCCGTAAAATTCTCGCAGGCGCCTAGCCTGACCGATTCTGGCTTTTCGCGGGAAATTGGAGGTTCCCATCGCGTTAGCGGCCGCCGGTAGAGCGGGGCTTCGTCGGTCAAAGCAGGGTTGGGGATTTCCGCGACGATTTCGCCGTGCTGCCGCACGCGAAGTTTGTTGTCAGATGTGACCTTACCGACCTCGACCGCGTCGAGTCCCCATTTTTCGAAGACGCGGAAGACCTCGTGCTCGCGGCCTTTCTGGGCCACCAGCAGCATGCGCTCCTGCGATTCGCTGAGCATGATTTCGTAGGCGCTCATTCCACTTTCGCGCTGCGGGACGCGATCGAGTTCAATCTCGATGCCAACGTGGCCGCGTCCGCCCATTTCGCAGGTGGAGCAGGTCAGCCCCGCCGCGCCCATATCCTGTATGGCGATGATCGCGCCGGTCTGCATGGCTTCGAGGCAGGCTTCAAGCAAAAGCTTTTCAAGGAACGGGTCGCCGACTTGAACGTTGGGACGTTTGGCTTCGGAAGCTTCGCTGAACTCTTCGCTGGCCATGGTCGCGCCGTGAATACCATCGCGTCCGGTTTTCGCTCCGACGTAGATCACTGGATTTCCTTCGCCAGCCGCGCGTGCGTAGAAGATCGCATTCTTGCGAACGAGGCCAAGAGCGAACGCGTTCACAAGGGGGTTCCCGGAATAGCACGACTCGAACTTGGTCTCGCCGCCGAGATTGGGCACTCCGAAACAATTTCCGTAGGAAGCGATGCCGCTGACCACGCCTTCGAAAATGGAGTGATTGCGGTGGACCTCGGCTTGTGTGGGCGCAGCTCCCCCCGGCCGAGGCCCCCAGCCGGCGCGGTTTTCGCCGGATGGGGTGGTCGGCTGTCCTGCGCAGCCAAGCTCCGCTTTGCGAATGGGCCCGAAGCGGAGGGAATCCATCACAGCCACGGGGCGAGCACCCATGGTGAAGATGTCGCGAAGAATGCCGCCGACGCCGGTGGTGGCTCCCTGAAACGGCTCGATGAACGAAGGATGATTGTGCGATTCGATCTTGAAAGCGCAGGCCCATCCATCGCCGATATCGATGATGCCAGCGTTTTCGCCCGGTCCTTGCAGCACGCGCTTGCTCCGTGTGGGCAGGCGCTTCAAATGCACGCGCGAGGATTTGTAGGAGCAATGCTCGCTCCACATCACGCTGAAAATGCCGAGTTCGGTGAGGGTGGGCTCGCGGCCGCCGAGAAGTTGCTTGATTTTCTCGTACTCGTCGGGCGCGAGGCCGTGCTGCCGGAGGATATCCGGAGAAAAAGCAGAAGTCAGGGACGTGGCCATGGGGAAGTTCCATTTTCGCATTTCGCGGCGCCGGAGGATAGGGCAAATCGGGTTGTGGTCGGCCTGGTTGTCATCCTGATCCGGCCGATTTTGCGCCGCAATACAGCCCGTTTGGCCCGCCTCATTTTCAAACCAGCCCTCCACGTGAACCGCGACAACACCGCTCTCCTGCTAGGATTCTTCCAGGCATGAAATCGATCATTGTCGGGACCGCCGGGCACATCGATCATGGGAAAACAGCGCTTGTGAAGGCGCTAACCGGAATTGACGCCGACCGGTTGGCCGAAGAGAAGCGGCGAGGCATCACGATTGACCTCGGTTTCGCGCACATGGACCTGCCTGGACCGGCGGGGGAAGCTTTGCGTATCGGGTTCGTCGACGTGCCCGGGCATGAGCGCTTCGTGCGCAACATGCTGGCCGGAGTCGGAGGGATGGACCTCATTCTGCTGGTCATTGCGGCAGACGAGTCCATCAAGCCGCAAACTCGCGAGCACTTCGATATTCTGCAATTGATCGGCGTGAAGCACGGAATAACGGTTCTGACCAAATCCGACGCGGTAGACGCCGACACGCTCGATGTCGTCCGTCTGGAAGTCGAGGAATTCTTGCGGGGCACGTTCCTGGAAGGTGCGCCGATTGTCGCCGTAAGCTCTCTAACCGGAGCGGGATTGGACGAACTTAAGCACAGCATCTTGGATGCAGCCGCGCAGCTCACGGCGAGAGATTCGCGATCTTTGGCTCGCCTGCCAATTGATCGCGTGTTCACGATGAAAGGATTTGGAACGGTTGTCACCGGAACGCTGATTTCCGGCACGATTCGGAAGGAAGAAGAGCTCGAAGTATTTCCAACGGGACGAATCGTGCGCGTGCGCGGAGTCCAGGTGCACGGCGAGAGCTCCGAGTCTGCTCTGGCAGGACAACGCACGGGGCTGAATCTGGCCGGGGCCAGCACCGACGACCTGGGGCGTGGAATGACGCTTGCGCCGGTCGGCGTCTTTGCGACCACGCGCCGGTTCGACGTGAAACTGAGGATGCTGCCTTCTGCGCCGCGCCCTCTGAAAAATCGTGCGCGATTCCATTTTCATTGCCACACGATGGAGAGCCCGGCCGAGATCGTTTTGCCCCAGGTGAAGCAGGCCAAACCGGGCGAAGAAGTGTTTGCGCGCGTGAGGCTTCCCGAGCCGGCGCTGTTGCTGCCCGGAGATCGATTCATCATCCGCGAATTTTCGCCGGTGCTGACGATTGGTGGAGGGATGGTGCTGGATGCGGCGCCGCTGGCACGCAGCCTGCCCGAAGAAAGCGAGCTAAGAATTCTGGCCGGCGAGGATCGTGCGTCGATCCTACGCGCACGAGTTGAACGCCGCCGCCATGGCGGGATTTCGCTTGGCGATCTCGTGAAAGAAACCGGCTGGACCACGAGCCTGATCGAAGCGCAGTTGACCAAGGCGGTAAAGGAAGCGCGCGTTTTCCCCGCCGGCGATGTTTTTCTAAGCTGCCCCGCTTGGCAAGAACTAAATCTGCAAATGGTGTCGACGGTTACGGAATTTCATCGGAAGAATCCGCTGGCTGGCGGAATGAGCAAGGAAGAGTTGCGCGAACACAGCCTGCAGGGCGGAGCTGTCTTCAACCTGGCTCTCGAACAGTTGGTTCGAGCACAGAAACTGGAAATTACCGGGGAACTGGTGCGGCTTCCCGGACGCGGTGTCGAGATGAAAGACGAAGAAGCCGATTCGAAAGCAAAAATCGAGCAGGCATTCGCATCGGCCGGACTAAAGGTCCCGGCTCTGACTGAAGTGCTCGGTGGACTCAAGCTCGACAAGGTGCGCGCACAAAAAATAGTCACGCTGTTGTTGCGGGAGAAAGTTCTGCTGAAAATTTCCGACGATCTGGTATTCCACCGTACCGCGCTCGATCAATTGCGGAAACAGGTCGTGCAACAGAAATCCAAATCGCCCCGCATGGATGTGGCGCAATTCAAAGAATTAACCGGAGTGAGCCGGAAATACGCGATACCTTTGCTCGAATACCTGGACCGCGAGCGCGTCACACGCCGCGTCGGCGATGCGCGGGAAATTCTCTAAGTCTAGTAAGCTGCCGAAGAAAGGATCGGGTTTGTAGATCGGCACGGGCACCAGTTCACTCGTGCCCCTAAGCCGTTGAAAATACGTTGGGCCCTTTACCGCCGGGGCGTGATTTTTGCCGGTGTCTGAGAATTTTTCCGCCGCCTGCCAGTGGCAGAAATCGGATTCACATCATGCTTCTAATTCGCCCAGCCACCCCCGATGATGCCGCGCTGCTCCATGCGATGATTCGCGAGTTGGCGGAATACGAGCACGAACTCGATCAGGTCACCATCAGCGAAAACGATTTGCGGCGCGATGGGTTCGGAGAGAAGCCAAGATTTCGCGCACTCATCGCCGAGTGGGATGGCCAGACCGCCGGTTACGCGCTGTTTTTCGAATATTACTCAACGTGGGCCGGACGCGCATTCTACCTGGAAGATCTTTTTGTTCGGGAGAAATTTCGCGGGCGAGCGATCGGGACAGCGCTGCTCGCCCACGTGGCACGGATGGCGGTGAAGGAGCATTGTCGCGGCGTGCATTGGGAAGTGCTGAACCGGAATACGAAGGCGATTGAAATGTACAGGCAAATCGGCGCGAAGTTTCCCGATCAATCGCGGCGGGTGCTGCTGGCGGGCGATGCGCTTCAACGACTGGCGAAGAAGGCTTCCTGACCTGGCGTGTAAATCTGGAGGCGCAGCGGCCCACTCAACCCTCACCGCAAGGAAATTTGGGTTGACAACAGTACCGACGCGGAGGTGCGGACCCGCCAAAGCACTGCTCCACGTCAGCAACGGCCGAAGTGTTCCCCCATCTCATGCGCGAACCATTACATGCGCTTGTCAATGAGGGCGCGATGTTTTGGCGGCGATGCGCGGCTCCATTTCCGCGCTGCGTCAGGACCGGCTCAGATTTGCTCTCCAGATGCGAATAAGAACACAGCTGCCCGCATTTCGTGCTTTTGAAACGGTGGCCGCCCCACCGGCCTCCTGACCCAGACTTTTTCCAGCCCTATATTCGGTCTTTGCGACGCATAACCTTGACCCCGGGCACGCAGAACAGAACAATAGGGTCATGCTGGCCAACTCTGCACAACGAACCGCACTCGTGACCCCTTGCCCTTCCCCGCCGACAGCGGCTAACTCTCTGACTCCGAATACATTACCCGCAACCCGCCTCGATTCAACGTTTTGCACCGGTCTTGGCAGGTCTGCCAGTCGCAACCACTTTGCAACCAATGATTTAGACTGGGCGCGTAAAAAACCAAGGTGGGCACGTGCCTGAACCCGAATGCCCCGCCAGCACGACCCTCGTGGCCCGACGCAGGCGTAGTAATCGCGTATTGCAAGGTGTGCGTGGCTGAGCGAATCAACATCATCGGCGCGGGATTGGCTGGTTCGGAAGCGGCGTGGCAGTGCGCGCGGCGCGGCTTTGAAGTCGAGCTGTTCGAGATGCGTCCGGTGCGCCAGACGCCAGCGCATCGGACCGACAAATTCGCCGAGCTGGTTTGCTCCAATTCACTGAAGTCGGACGGCGAGAATACGGCTCCCGGGCTGCTGAAAGAGGAGATGCGGCGCGCTCGATCATTGCTCATGGAAATCGCCCGCGAGTGCGCGGTTCCGGCAGGGCACGCTTTGGCAGTGGATCGTATCCGATTTTCCGCGCGCGTCACGGAAGTTATTACCCAGCATCCGCGAATTCAGATTTCACGCCGAGAAACCGCCAAGATTGATGAAGTTCGCGACTTCACCATCATCGCCACCGGCCCGCTTACGTCGGACGCCCTGGCAGCTGAGATCGGGCGATTGGCGGCATCGCTAGACGATGGCGCGGAAACAACCCCGATCCCAGGTGCGGCGACCGAGCATCGGCTTTACTTTTACGATTCAATCAGCCCGATCGTCGAAGCCGATTCGATCGATATGTCGCGTGTGTACATGGCGGCGCGCTACGACAAGGGGTCGGCGGACTACATCAATTGTCCCATGACGCAAGAGGAGTATGACCGGTTTTATGATGCGCTGCTTGCGGCGCGGTCAGTTGAAGAGCGCGATTGGGAGAGACTGAATTATTTTGAAGGCTGTCTTCCAATCGAAGAGATCGCACGCCGCGGGCGCGACACGCTGCGCTTTGGGCCCATGAAGCCGGTCGGACTGAGGGACCCGCGAACGGGGAAAATGCCCTATGCGGTGGTTCAGTTGCGGCAGGAAAATCTGCGCGCTGATTCTTACAACCTGGTCGGATTTCAAAATCACTTGAAATTTGACGAACAGGCCCGTGTGCTGCGGCTCATTCCTGGACTCGAGAGCGCGCGTTTTCTTCGCTACGGACAGATCCATCGCAACACGTACATCAATGCTCCCTCGATATTGGGCGAAACGCTGCAGATGAAGCAGCATCCGCGCGTGCTGTTTGCCGGACAGATTTGCGGCGTGGAAGGTTATGTGGAATCAATCGCGACCGGACTACTGGCGGGCATTTACGCGTGCGGGCTCGTAGCCGGGGCGGAACTGATTCCCGCACCGCGTGCAACCGCGTTCGGATCGTTGACGCACTACATCACGCGCGCCGATCCGAAAAATTTTCAGCCGGCGAATATCACGTTTGATCTCTTGCCCCCACTCGAGAACCAGATTCGGGACCGCAAGGAGCGACATCGCCTGCAATGTGAGCGGGCTCTGCGGGAATTTGACGAGTGGATGGAACGCGTCGCGGCCAATCCTGTGATTGCCAGCGGTGCGGTTTGACAGAAAAAGCCAATCAAACCGCGGTCAGCCTGCGATATTTCCCGCCGACGCGGTGTACAATGCTTCGCGCTGCTGAGTCGAGCAAGCTGGGGTCTCACAATTCTTGCCGGGGAGAAATGATGAATAAACCTTTTCCGTTTTTTGCCATGATCCTTTCCGCTGTACTGTGCTCAACATTGTTCGCGCAACAAAGCGAGAATCCGAAGCCCACCCCGAGAAAACAATCCACCGCGCAATCTTCGGAAAAATCTCCGGGTAGCAACGAAAATACCGAAACTCCGGCGGAAGCGAAGCCGCCCGCCCACGAAAGTCCTGGGGATAAGGACATCAAGGAAGGCCATTACGACATGACCGAAGTGCCTCCCTCCGTGACGCATCACCAGATCACGGTGGACGGCAAACTTCTGAAATACACGGCCACTGCGGCAAGACTTCCCATCAAGCGCGACGACGGCAAAATCGAAGCGGAAATGTTTTACGTCGCTTATACGCTCGATGGCCAGGATCCGGCGAAGCGTCCGCTGACGTTCGCGTTCAACGGCGGTCCGGGATCGGCATCAATTTGGCTGCATATGGGCGCGCTCGGGCCGCGGCGAGTTGTGTTGCAGCCGGATGGTTTCATGCCGCCTGCGCCCTACCGCATTCAAGACAATCCCCACACACTGCTCGACAAAAGCGATCTGGTGCTGATCGACGCCATCAATACGGGTTTCAGCCGCGCTGCCGATCCGGAAGCGCTGAAGAAATTCTGGGGCATGAAAGGCGACATCGAGTCCTTCAGTGAATTCATACGGCTCTACATCAGCCGGAACGAGCGCTGGTCGTCGCCGCTCTATCTGTTTGGAGAAAGTTACGGCACCACGCGCTCGGCTGGAATCGCCGGGTACCTTGCCGATCGCGGCATTTCCTTTACCGGCATCACGCTGCTTTCGACCGTGCTGAATTTCGAAACGCTCGAAGACAATTTCACCAACGATCAGCCCTACATTTTTCTGATTCCCTCTTTCACGATGATCGCCGGCTATCACCACAAGCTCCCGCCCGATCTCCAGCAGGATCTGACTCGCGCGCGGCAGCAAGCGGAGCAGTGGGCCTCGAATGACTATGAACGGGCCCTCGACAAAGGCGATGCGCTTACGCAGCCAGAGCGGCAGAACGTCATCGACCAGCTCGCTCGCTTTACCGGATTGAGCAAAGAGGTCATCGACGAGGCCAATCTCAGAATCAACGTGCAGAAGTTTACCCATTATCTGCTTATCGATCAGAAACTGCGCGTTGGTCGCCTCGATGGGCGTTACACTGGTCCCGATCCCAATGGCTTGCTCGACACTCCCTTCTACGATCCGACAGGATCTCAAACCGGACCACCGTTCACGTCGGTGTTCAACAACTACCTGCGCACGGAGTTGAACTACAAAGTCGATATGCCCTACAACGTGAGCGCGCCGCGAGGCGGGCCGGGCGGCGACACGTGGGATTGGGGTTCTGCCGGCCGGGGCTTTCCCGACACCGCGTCGGCGCTGCGGCAGGCGATCGTGAAGAATCCGTACTTGAAGGTTCTGGTCATGGAGGGTTATTACGATCTGGCTACGCCGTATTATGCGGCCAATTACACGTTTGATCACCTCAACGTGCCGCCGAAATATCGCGAGAATATTTCCTATGCGACCTACGAATCTGGGCACATGGTCTACCTGCCGATGGATGGCCTAAAGAAAATGAAGACCGATCAGGCGGCGTTCGTCGACAGGACTCTGCCCCAGTAGCGAAACGCCCGGTCCCGAATGCTTTGATGTCCCGCTTTCCGGCGGAACCCTCTTTGCCTTCGTCCGTCTAAGCACCTTAGGATGCCAACAAGGGCGTCTTCGGGGATTTCCATGCGGAAAAGCCGTCTCCAATTGTTCACACTCATTATCCTCATCCAGCTTTTCGCCATTTCCCCGCTCTGTTCCTCGGCCCGACAGGCAACGCAGGGGCAGAGGGAAAGCCAGCAGACGGAAGAACGAAAAACCAGCAAACCTTACACGGGTGACTTCTCGATTTTTGAGACTCCTGGCCGAGACGAGCGGCTGCAGATCAATCGCGTCATGGATATTCTGGGCGTGACTAAAGGAAAGTCGGTGGCCGATATCGGCGCAGGGTCCGGCTGGTTTTCGGTTCGTGCCGCCCGCCGGGTCGGAACGTCCGGCGTTATCTACTCGGTGGACATCAATCCCGAAGCAATCCAGTACATTGATCAGCGCGTTCACAAGGAGCAACTCTCGAACGTGCAGACAATCCTCAGCAGGCCGGACGATCCGCTGCTGCCCCTCCATTCTGTCGATGCCGTCCTTCTGCTGAAGACCTACCACGAAGTAGCGCACCCCATGACCCTGCTGCGGAATCTGCGCCCGGCTCTGCGTCCAGACGGAAAGGTTGGCGTCATTGATCGCAATGGCAACGGAGCAGACCACGGCGTGATGGGAGACGTCGTGATTCGCGAGGCAAAGCAGGCGGGCTATCGTCTGATCGCCCGCTACGATTTCGTAAAAGGCGACAACGAGGACTACTTCTTCGTATTCATGGCAGTACCATGACTTCTTCCACGACGGACCACTTCGTGCGTGTCAGATCGGCGAACAGCGGAAGATCGGCATCGGATGCCGCACCTTCCGGACCATCCCATGCCTTCTGCATCGTTTCCCAATCATCGAAGTACAGCTCCACAATCGCATCCCATCCGGGATGCGGGCGCCGGGCGTCGTCGCATGCATAATTCTGAACATACCTTTTGAGGCCGGGGAGTTCGCTGGCAAGCGGACCGTGAACTTCCTTGAGATGCCGCCGAAATTGCTCCCGCGACAAGTCCTGCCTTCGATAAAGCACAACCATGAACTTGAGCATGTCATCGTCCTGCTCAAACCGATTCGATCATTCCGGCCAGCAATAGCGTGCGTTTTGGCAATTCGGCGATCATGATGTGTTCGTGAACGGCATGTGCGCCTTCGCCAGCCCCACCCATACCATCGAGCGTGGGCACGCCGATGCCGGCGGTAAAATTTCCATCCGATCCGCCGCCGACCGCCGCTTCTTCGAGTTTCCACCCCATCCGGGCGGCGATGGTTTGCGCTTTCTTGTAGAGCGCGGCCACGCCCGCAGTTCGCTCCATGGGCATGCGATTGATTCCCCCTTCCAGCCGCAGCTTGCATCGCTGGTCGAATGGCTTCAGGGCACGAAGCTTTCGATCGAGCGCCTTGGCCTGCTGCGCCTTTCTGATTCGGACGTCAATCTCGACGGTGGCTTCGGCTGCGACGACGTTCGTTCGCGTTCCACCGCGAATTACTCCCGGATTCGCCGAGATTCCCTTTCGCCGGTCGTTCATCTTCCAGATCGCCGGGATCTGCCGTGCGAGTTCTACGATGGCGCTATGCCCTTGGCCCGGATCGAGCCCCGCGTGCGACGCCAAGCCTTTGACATGCAGTTTGTATTCACCAACTCCCTTGCGCGCGGTCTTGACGGCGCCGCGTCCAGCCGCTGGCTCAAGAACCAGCACGCCCGCGGACTGCTTTGCCAACTCCATCGTGACGGCGCGCGAGGAGTGGCTGCCGACTTCTTCATCGGAAACCAGAAACACGGTTACGGGACGAGGCAATTCTCCGCACCAGATTTGGAGCGCTTCGATAGCGACCAGCATCATGGCGATGCCGGATTTCATGTCGAGCACTCCCGGGCCGTACAGGCGGCCATTGGCCACACGGCAGGGTACGGACGGGAGCGTGCCAATGGGATAAACCGTGTCGAAATGTCCGAGCAGCAGGATGGGCTTCGATTGGCCGGGTCCGGGAAAATCAATCTGCAAATTGTTCCCATATTTCTCGGCCGGATGGAAGCGAACCTTCCCGCCCAGCGCGGCAAACCGGTGCGCCAAAAACTCTCCCATGCGATCGCAGGCCGCCTTGTCGTCGCTGGGGGATTCGATCCCGGCAAATTGCCGGATCATGTCCGTCATCGCCGCCTGCTTTGTTTCGAGATCGCGCAGGCGCGCTTGCCAGTTGATCTCGCCCGAGTCCCGGGTACCCCATGTCTCGCCGCCTTTGCGAGACACGGGAATCGCTGCCTTCGTTTTTCCCATATCGCTCCTGGAATGCCAAGCCTTTCGGGCACAAGCCGTACAGTATAATCTTGGAGCCGTTTCTCACGAACCAATGAGACCAGAAGCTATTGTCGATACAAAATGACTGAGAGCCCTTCTGCCGTGACGGAACCTTCGCCTGCCGGGAGCAAGGCCGTGCTCGACATCCATGAAATTCTAAAAATCCTGCCACACCGCTATCCCTTTCTGCTGATCGACCGCGTTCTCGAACTGAGGCGCAAAGAGAGCATCATCGCGGTCAAGAATGTCACCATCAACGAGCCTTTTTTTGCTGGACACTTCCCCGGCCTGCCGATCATGCCGGGCGTGCTCATCGTGGAAGCGATCGCCCAAGCCGGAGGTGCCCTTCTGCTCAACGAAGTCGAAAACCGGCACGACAAAATCATGGTCTTCACCGGCATCGAACGCGCAAAGTTCCGCAGACCGGTGAGTCCTGGCGATCAATTGCGATTAGAAGTGGCCGTGAAAGGCTGGCGAGACGTCCCTGGATTGACGGCTGCGAAGATGCAGGGCTATGCGAAAGTCGGCGACAAAGTCGTCGCCGAGGCGATTGTTTCCTGCCAACTCATCGACAGTGCGCGCGGGCGAGGTTCGGTGGACGAAGGCGAGAACAACGTGGAGTGACGATCCTTGCCATCACGGGTGCCCCCGCTTCTGTCCGGTTTCGGCGGAACTGGAAGGGGCACGAACCAGTCCTGACATGAACGTGCATCCCACCGCAGTCATCGACCAATGCGCCAAAGTCCCCGCATCTTGCGAGATCGGGGCCTATTGCGTGATCGGCCCGGAGGTCGAACTCGGCGAGAATTGCCGGCTGCTCTCCCACGTTGCGATCGAAGGCCCCACGAAAATCGGATCGCACAACGTGTTCTTTCCCTTTTGTGCGATCGGTATGGCGCCGCAGGACATTACTTACAAAGGCGAGCCCACGCGGCTGGAAATCGGCGATCACAACGAAATTCGCGAGTGCGTGACGATCAATCGTGGAACAATCAAAGGCGGAGGCGTTACCAGACTTGGCAGCCATCTGCTGATCATGGCATATACGCATGTCGGCCACGACTGCCTCATCGGCGATCACGCCATGCTGGTGAACGGCGCGACCATTGCCGGCCACGTCATGGTGGAAGAATGGGCGGTGGTGGGCGCCCTCTGTCCTGTACATCAGTTCGTCCGCATTGGCGCGCATTCCTACATCGGCGGAGGCACGACCATCACCCAGGACGTTCTGCCATTTTCGACGACGTCTGCCGCGCGCGATACGCATGCCTACGGCCTGAACAAAGTCGGGCTCGAACGCCGCGGATTCTCCAAAGAACGCATCGCCAAGCTTCACCACGCCTACAAAATCTTGCTGGCCTCAAAGATGAATACTTCGCAGGCGCTGGCGAAGCTGAAATCGGAACCGGATCGCGGAGGCGATGTCGACGTGCTAATCCGGTTTATTGAAGACGCGCAACGCGGAATCATCAAATAACGGCCGCGGGTTGTGGGCGACAGCTGCGCGGACGCTGAAACAGAGACTCCGCCCTTCGGTTGTGGGGCCGAGCTTATTGCGGCCTTCAACGGCTCCGGTGCCACCACACACATGGTTACCCGCAAGGGCCGGGTTCGGAGTGCTCGATTGCATCCAGGT
>JASHRE010000071.1 GCA_030037515.1 Candidatus Sulfotelmatobacter sp. | reverse complement strand
GAAATGGGATACCGATCCTTGCCTACACAGGCATGTATCCTATCCCACCACCACACAGCAAAAATGTGTGGAAAAGTCGAAGCAAGAACCAGCAAGAATCCCAGAAAGTAGCCGAAATTTTCATGAGAAAATCCGGGGAAAAGATCGTGACCCGTTACATTATCCGTCAGCATGGTTGCATCCCTGCAGTGCCCGGCTCCGTTTCACCCGGCAGGTTCATTGCAGCTCCGCCGCGCCATGCTGCTCTCAGCTTCCGGCTTGCCCGCCATCCAGCTGCTTTGCGGCAGGCTAGTCATTCATTGTTTCCATTTCCTCCAGAAGTCTCGTCACTTCATGCAGTTCCCTAACTTTGCGGCGGCGGAGCCACATCACTCCGAGCCAAATCACTGGCAGCATGACCACGATGACCAACATCATTGCAAGGTACACGGTGGGATGGCTCATGAGCTCGAGCCTGACGGTCGACCAATTGACCGCCGCAAGCGCGGCACAAAAGACCAACCAACCAATTGCTATGTAGGTACCGACCTGCAGTCCGCGGATTCGAGAGAGCAGCCTTCGGCGCCAGAGTTCCACGAAAGCGCGAGTCGACTGTGTCTCCGCACGCCATGTTCCCCGCATAAGCCATAGCCGACATGTAACAGCCACGAACAGCAAAACAACCACGCCGATGGCCTGGCTTTTTTCGAGCCTACTCGACTGATGGCTGAGCTGGTAGACGGTGAGAATAACCGTCGCTAACAAGGCTGCCACGGCCAGCAGATTGCCGAGCCAGAAGCGGCGGTCATGGACCTTGATTCTTTTTTGGACTTGGCGCTGGAAGTCGGGGGATGGCCGTGCGACACCGCTCCACTGTTCGCGCCAAACTTCAACTTCGCGATCATTCGTCATCGCCTTATTCGTCATTGGATCATTCGTCACAAGGTCACCCCCATCGTTTCCTTCAAGACTTTTCTGGCCCGAGTCAACCGCACTGCCACGTTGTTTTCCGTAATCCCCAACACTTCCCCGATCTCGGCATGCGACAAACCCTCGAGCATCAGCACGATCATCTGCTTGTGAGCAATAGGCAAAGATTGAACTGCCGACGCAAGTCTCTCCCGTTGCTTCATCTGTGCCAGTTGCTCATCTAAATGAGGACGCGTATCAACCGGCTCATCGGCCTCTTCCAAGTCGTCCAGCGACTGCTGCGGGGTGCGACGTCGTCTCACATGCGTCAGTCCTCGGTTGTGTGCGATCCGAAAAATGAACGTTCTCTCCGAACACTCACCGCGAAAGTGAGGCAATGCTTGCCAGATCGCGAGTGCGATCTCCTGCGTCAGCTCTTCCCGAATGCCAGCCACAGCCTCGTAGCTATAGGCCAGGCGCGAGATGGCCGCGCCATGCTCGCCGAGGATCCGCTCGAATTGCTGTTCCAACTCGCGTCGCGTTTCTTTCACAAGCGTCACCCGGCTAGCGAACGAATCTGTTGATTGAGTGCTCACAGGTCATGACCTAACAAAAACCGCCCGGCTAATCACAAAGCTGCGCCCTACATCGTGCTAAGTCTCTGCACGGGATAGCGATTCTCACGATAGTATCGGCTGAAGAGCAGAGCTACCAGCGCTAACGCGATCGGGGTTAAGACACTGGCCTCGGGGCCGACGATCCCGCCCGTGAGCCAGAGCGGCCCGCTAAACACCGAATTGAAAAGATTGTGGTAAGGCGCGATACCGCTATCGGGAACTCCGAACAATGTTTGTCCCCAGTCATAGGCCGCATGAAAGCCGACGGCACACCAGAGACTTCCGCTGCGTCGTAAGAAAAGGCAAAGCAGAAGTCCGAATAGCACAACGGAAGCGACCCCCGCCAGAGTCTCGTGGGGATTGAAGGCATGTCCGAAGGCGAAGAACCCCGACATCACAAACGCCGCTGGCCAGAAGCCGATTCCGCAGGCCAGAGTGTACTGAAGGTATCCGCGATTCAAGAATTCTTCGCACAATCCCACCGTGAGGAAGGCGATGGCCCATCCGGTGGGCGCATAGAGAATAGCCTTCCCATGGAGCGCGAAGCGGGCAATGCGGAATCCGTGGAGCAGGAACATCGCGAGCAGAGTTCCACTGATCGCGAGAAAGCCGGATAGGCAGCCGATCCAAAAATCTTTGCCCAAAGCCTGACGCAGGGGTAAACCGTATTCGCTGAATTTGCGATGCTCGAGCCTCCCCATGACGAGGGTAGCCAGGCACAAAAGCGCAAACAGGATGGCTTCTGAGACACCCAACTTGAACGGCGTCACCGTAACGTTGCTAAGATGCTTCTGGGCCTCCCGAAGGCCTTGCGGCCCACCGGTGCGAACTAGAGCAATTCCGCCAAACAGAACCGCCAGCAATCCAAGGAAGATCAGCAACCGCCACCCCGCTCGCAGCCCTCGCGGCCCGACAAAGAGCGGTCTCATGCCGGATCCTGTCTGGGATACGCTGACAGGTACAGTCGATTCGATCCCAGATTCAACCGCCTTCAGTTGACTTAGAGGTGTCATTTTCCTTCTCCTGCGGGACGGTCCAGCAGTTAAAGAATCGAGGATGCACTCGGCTGGAGCGATGCTCAGCTCTGCGCTTCGTGCTCTCAACCGTCCCTATTCAGGTAGTCTCAGGCGAGCCGAAAACATTACAAGAGAAGATCTGCGCCAGAACGCTGACCCGAGCCAACAAAAGAAAAACTTCCTCACGCATTCTGTGTTTCCGGGCTGGGGACGAATTCCTACTATTCAGTTCATCGACTGTCGGCAATCCGGAGCCTAGCCACTTCACGGTTATCCGACATCGCGGCGGCTGCCCACTTCGCTCTTCACCCAGCTTGCTGGCGGCGACTCTGACGTTGCTGTCTGGCGGCTTCCAGCTTGCGGTCGCGCTCAGTGTGAATCTCGACCTGTCGGCCTGCAAGCATGTCCATCGGTGTCACGTAGTCGATCGTACTGTGCAACCGGACCTTGTTATCGCGATCCCCATACTGTTGGATCAGGCGTTTTGCATCTTCCACTGATAGCGGCGTTCCCGGACGAATGCATTCGCTTTTCAGCGACTTGTGCCAGCGTTCCAGCTTCCCATTTCGACCGCGGGCAGTTAGGCGAGGTTCGGACATGCGTCACGCCCGAGATGCGAGTGAACTCCTTGAAATCGCGGGGAATGAACTGCGGACCATTGTCCGAGATGACGCGTGGCTTCGCTTCCGGATACTTTCCTTGGCGCGTTCGAGAATGACTTCGACATCCGCTTCCCTCATCGACTCGCGCAAATCCCATTGCACGAGGAAGCGGCTGAACCCGTCCAGAATGCTGCACAAGTAATAGAACGTCCCGCACAGGTTGATATAGGAAACGTCGATATGCCAGTACCGGTAAGGCTGCAGCGGCTGCTCGAAACCGGTTCCCTTGCGCGACGGCCGTCTCTTCCACCGAGATAACAATCCCGCTTGCTTCAACACTCGCCAAACACTCGCCGGACTAACCGCCACAACGTCAGCGTCGAGCATCATGAACGTCAGCCGCCGATAACCTTCCAGCGGGTTCTTCAGATGGAACTCGATGATTGCTTCTTTCTCCCACAGCTCCAACCAGAAATCACGGGGAACCCAACCGTTGTGCTGGTTGACGCCCCCGTAACGCTGCCGTCAATCATAGAACTTGCTGGCGGTCACGCCGAGCCAATGGATAAACCGACCGACACTGATCTCAGCCCCTTCCGACCAGCGCCGGACGAAGTCCACGACTTGGTCCCGCACATCATGCGGCACCCAGTTCCCGGTCAGAGTTCCCCAAGACTTTTTTTTAGCGCGATATGCTCCGCCATCAACTCCGCCAAAACCTCGTCCTTGGTCCGCACCTTCTTCTCTAAGAACTCGATCCGTTTCTGCTTCTCCTCCACTTGGCGGTGGGGACGCTCCTGAGACTGAAAAACGGCGTCTCCGCTCTCGAACAGTTCTTTCTGCCAACGGTAGAACACCGTCGGCCGCAGGACCAGTTCTTCACACAGCTCCGAGACCGGGACTTTGTCCACAAGATGCCGCCTCAAGATGGCTACCTTTTCTTCTGGGGTGAAATGCTTCCGTTCCTTGCTATTACGTTCGCTCCGTTATCTTAACGGACCAACGCTTTCTCCATTTCCAGGCAGGACATTTTGCAATCTTCCTTACATCACCTGTTTTTGCCTCAGGGATCATCGTTGAGGCAGTTCTGGTATTTCTTGGAAAGCGTTTTTAAATGCTGTTACCATCAAATAGTAGGCTGGCTTGTCTCTTTCGGCAGGATGCTGTCTCAAATACAGAATTACGACATCAACAAACTGTTCGTTATCCGTTCCTTTGGGTGGATGAAACGCTTTATTGATGGGCAAGGAATTCACAACACCCAAGATGAAGGAATAGCAAGCTTGGCCTTTAACAACCGTATCGGCGGCGCTCTTTCCACCATTCTGTTGAACTTGTTCCCATGCTAAACATTGGCTGTATAGATCGTTGCCGTACTCACTTACCCAATGCAATTCTGTATTCTGAGCGTATGTTGACAGTGCAGCAACCATCATCAATGACAAAATACAAAGGGTTTTCATTTGGCTCTCCTCTTGGGTCTCCCTGCTTTTTGTCTCGCGTATAGAAGTGTTTATCTTTGGGCGTGCACGCTTCAAAATGTTTCGTATCTGCCCACCTGACATATCCAGTCCCCTAGTGAGTCGTGCAGGCAAAGGCAATGGGCCACTTGAGAAATCATCTGGGCCGTCTGGGAACCTTTAGCTGACTTTCTCTTGAGTGTTGCTGACAAATGCATAGACCGTTCACTATTTCTTGGGACACTTGGTTGGTTTCTTATTCCAGTATGGGCTGTGACAGCTCGGACACGTGATAGGAGTTACGGTTTCCCACTTCCCATTGTTCTTTTCGAGACTAGCAATCCACTCGCGACCGCACCTTTCACAGTGGCATTCCTGAATCGCAGTCTTGATTATTTGAACGCTCATGTCAATAATGATGTCAATAAACAAGTCGTGCTATGCGTACACACGAAAGTGATACGCGGAGTGGTTAACCCACGGGGTTCCCTGAGCTGTGACTGCGTGCGGGATGCGCTCGAAATCGCGCCGACAAATAGAGGGACGGCTAAATGAGGGATACACACAGGGACAGGAACGTCCATGCACGGATTTCCAGGCACTCCGTGCGCTCCACTTTTGGCCAGCAAACGGGGGAGCAGATAACATAAGCTCACAGGCACAGGGACCTCCTGCTGGGTTTCCTGTCACCCAAGCATTCGCTCGGTTTGGATCACTAAACATATTAAGAACAAAGGGGGACGGTGCCCTTGCTTAGGGATGCGATCGCACTCTGTTTCTCGAACCGAGATTTTTCCAGTTGTCATGATCGGACTCCCGGTCAAGGCCGCGTTGTCGAAGGGTAGGTCAATCGGCTCTTGCTGGGCAAAGGATACTGGCAGACGGAGTGAAGCTCGCTGCTTGATTCACATTGCGAGAACAAAGTTCTCGTTGCGGCACCGTTAACGCCCTGATTTGCGGAAGCGAAACTCCCTGCCGGAACCTAACAGAGTAAAGACATTCCCGGAATGCTGGGCAGGTTCTGGCTAGATGTGGCTCTGGGGCTGAAACCCCAAATGACCTGACCGAGGGCAATTTGGCGATTTGGCCATGAATCAGTCGTACTGCTGGCCAGGCAATTCAGAGATTCGTGCGGGCTAGAAGGTTATCCGTCCTCCCAATTGCACGATGCGTTGGGTTTGCAGCGTTCCTATCGTTGTGCTGGTAATCTGGCCGAACGTCGCGTCGTCAATGTTAGTGTCCGGATTCGCAAATTGCGTGTGGTTGAATACGTTGAAAGCCTCCAGCCGTAACTCCAGGTTCACTCGCTCGGTGAACGCGGTGGTCTTGGCAAGGGCCAAATCAAGATTGGTGCGGCCAGGACCGCGGAAGAAGTCTCGCCCCGTGTCGCCGTATCCCGACCCGGGAACATCTGGAACGGCCACGAACGCCGCGCAGTTGAAGTACAGATTTCCGGCATCGGTAAGACCGGTGTTGGGATTGGTACAACTTCCTATGATCTTAGGATTCAGGATCGTGATTTTGCTGAAGCCGGGCGCGTAATTGGCATTGGCAAGGTAGCCGTCGCCAGCTCCTGAGGGGCCTGGGTCCGAAGGACTAAACGAGCTAAACAGACCTGAGTTAATGCTGAGGGGAAAGCCCGTCCGCCAGCTGAAAATAGGATAGAGGCTCCAGCCTTTCACCAGTCGCTTCGGTCCCCCAAGACGGTCAAACGGCAAGTCCCATCCTCCACTGAATGTGATGCGGTGGGTAACGTCGAAATCGGAAGAAGCACGGAAAATGCCTTCCTCGTAATATGGCACTTGCGAATCCCGGTTGCGGAATCCCGATGCGTTATCGATGCTGTGGCCGTAGGTATAAGCCAGCGTGAAATAGGTATCGCCGAAGATGCGGTTCGAGCCATTCTGCTTGGTCAACGAAGCCTCAAGGCTGTTGAAGTTGGCAAAGCTGACATTGCCAAACTCGTCGGCATTTTCAAAAGGACAATCGGAAGGACCACCCTCGTTCGCACAATATGCAGTGATGTTCGCATTCTGGTTCTCATTCAGAATCCGGGCTGGGTTGGAGCCGCTGATTGTGCTCAGATCAAATGGGTTGACGTCCACGAGTGAAGTGAGCCCCTTTGAGCTGCTGCCCACATAATTCAGTTCAGCGATCAAGTTCGTCGCAAGCTCGCGCTGCACGCTCAAGTTGTACTGGTAGACGTACGGTGTATGCAGATGCGGGTTCACAAAAAAGACGGAACCTCCTGCCGCCGGCAGAAAATTGTAGTAAGGGCAGGTATAACCGCTGCTCGCGCATGTGTTGAAAGCGGTAGCTGGATTGGGAGGTTGAGATGGAAAAGGATTGCTCGTAAACGGAGTCGTCGAGTTGGCCCACGGAGCGCTGTACAGGGGCGCAGGCGCCGAGGTAAACGCTGGCAGAGTGGGGCTTCCGGGAAAGCAGCCTGTTGCCGCCGAGGTCGTCTCAAAGCAGGGGAACGTGACGTAGGGCTCGCTATAGAACGGAGGTGCCCCGTTGAATTGCAGGTTGTCCTCGCCCTTCAGAACGTCGTAGAAGATGCCGAAGCCTCCGCGAACACTCAATTTGTTACTGCTCGCCGGACTCCAGGCAAACCCGATCCGCGGCGCGAAGTTCGTCTTGTCGGGAAAGTTCACACCGCGCGGCGAACCCGGATCTCCCGGAAAAACCAGGCCTAGTGGCGCGTTGGGAAATCTTTGCGACTGATCGCCGGGAACAATGGAAAAGGTCCGTCCTTCGGTGTCAAGCTTAGGTGTGCTGTACTCGTAACGGAGGCCCAGAGTCAAAGTCAATTTCTTGGTTGCACGCCATTCGTCTTGCACGAATGCATAAGTGGTCTTGCTGCGGATGTCGTTGGCCGCGTTCGGCCCTTCGAACAAGTTGTTGGGAGCACCCACCAGAAAGTCAGCCAGGCTGTTGCCGGTGCCAACGCCGCCATCGGCATATCCGGCAAAGCCAAAGTCGCCGTTGGTAAAAAAAGCGTAGATCGTGTTTTGTTGATAAGCGGAAAATCCTGCTCCGATCTTCCACGCGTTGCGCCCGCCGACCCACGAAAACGTATCCGCGACAGCGAATGTGTTGCCGGCAAAAGTAGTGGGACCGTATGGGTCTTGCCCGAACGACAAACCATTGTCGAATGTCATCAGTGGAGGGCCGGTAGAAATATCCGACGCGAGGCCGAATTGGGAAATGGCCGGGAAGTAGGTATTCGGCTTGTCCTGCAAATTGCTGTGGCGTTGGGAGGTCCCGCGCAACTCGTTCAGCATGGTTGAGGAAAAAGTTCGGGTATAGGCAATGTTGAGAAAATAGGTGTTGTTCCGAGTTGTGCTGGGAAATCCAGGCACTGTTTCCGAACTGAATCCCCCAAATGGCGAAACCACAGGGTTCTGATTTCCACCGAGCGTGCCCGTAATCCTGTCTTTGGAAGTCATATCGAAGTCAATCTTCACGGTCAGTTCATCGGCGTTGTTCGTGCTGCTGCCCGCGGGGAAAAACTCTCCGCTCGGAGTCGACGGAATCATGGGTTGGCCATTGGGCAGCGTCGCACTGATATATGTTTGGGCAGCAGGATCGAATTTGGTGGGGTCAATGATGGCTTCCGCGGCCAGCGCTTGATTGGACTGAAAATACGGATTTGACTCCAGGAATGCCGCCACATTGGGGTCGGGCCCACCGTTCACGGCTTGCGAGAAATTCCCCTGAAGTTCGAGCGTGGTAAAAGTCTGCTGCTCCGGCAGGACATCCGTTTGTACCTGGCGCTGTCCCTGATAGGCCACAAAGAAGAAAAGCCGATTCTTGACAATCGGCCCGCCGAATGTTCCGCCAAATTGATTGCGTTTAAGATTGTTTCTCGGCAGGCCTGCTTGGATATTGAAATAGGCGTTGGCATCGAAGTCGGTGTTGCGCAAGAAGTCAAAAGCGCTGCCATGGAATTGATTCGTTCCCGACTTGGTCACTACGCTTATGACGCCGGCGCCGTTCCGGCCATATTCCGCCGTGTAGTTGCTGGTCAGAATGCGGAACTCAGCGACCGCGTCGGGATTGGGGTTGTAGACCACGCCGTTGTCGATGAGATCATTGTTGAGGCCTCCATCCAGCAAATAAGTCACCGAATCCGTACGTCCGCCTGCGATGTTGAAGCCTTGTGTTGCGCTTGTATCGTCGGGGTTGTCCTCGGTCACGCCAGGCTGCAAAAGCGCCAGACTCAGCACGTTGCGCCCGTTTAACGGCATGTTGACGATGGGCCGGCTGGTAATGGATTGCCCGAGCGTCGGATTCACAGTCTCAACTCCCGATGCCTGGCCGGCTACTTCCACTCGCTCCGTGGCCGCACCAACATTAAGGCGAATGTCCACACGAAGGGCCTGATTGATCTCCAATGGCGCCGTCGTCACTTCCACTGCGCGAAATCCCTCGTGCGAGGCGCCAATCCGGTAGGTCCCGATGGGCAGGTCCAGCACTTGGTAAAAACCATCCTTACCAGTTGACGTTTTCTGCGTCACGTTGGTCGCAATGTTCGTCGCTGTGATCTTGACATCAGGTATCACCGCGCCTTGCGGATCGGTGATCGTGCCGACGATTTTTGCACTGGCCTGCTGTGCAGTGGCATTTGTCATGAACAAAAGAACCACGGACAAAACTGTCACCGCCATCAGTTGTATAGAGTTCCGTAGTGAACTGGAGTACATGGGACCCTCCTCACCAAGAAAAAGGGAAACTGTCCTGTGTTTAGTCCAAGACTATTGACGACGAGACATTGTGTCTCACAGTACGCGCAGTCCTCCAGAACTCAACCTTTGTTTCGGACAGCGCCCAAACAGAGGTGATCGATTCTGACGCACTGCAGCCAGTCCTTGCCCTGCCCGGTTCATCGAGACTTGATTATAGTGACAAAGAATCCGAAGGCATTGGAAAAGTTGCCTTCTATCCTGGTCAAAACTTTTCCTCTGCCTCGTTGTGAGGACGCCAGATTGGGCCAATCTCGACACAGGGGACCGAACAGGTCGCCGGAAATCCGCTCCTCCGCTTACTTCGCAGACGCGATGATGAGGTTGCGAAAGGCGACATGTCCGGCTTCACTGCGCGCCGCAGCTAATTGGATAAGCCGAGCCCCGGCGGGCCTTCGAGAATTTTGGTCACTTTCTTGGGCGCTTCGAGCAGCGCCATCCGGCGTGGCATAGTGCCAATCATGTCTGTCACAGCCGCCACGCGCATGGCGACGGTGTGTTGAGCCACCACCAGCGGACAGCGCGGCCCAAGTGCTTATCCGGATGGGTCTGAACGCCGCCAACAATGTCCACAGCCACATGCTCCGAAGCCCGATACCAAACAGCGACTATGGCGCGCGGTCAGACGGCGGAAGTACCAGCTGATACGCAACCACGTGTGCCTGCAGAACCAGAACGAACGCACAGCGCAAGATTGACCATGCAAAAGTGTTCAAAAGGCATGTGCAGACGGCGCATCCCGAATACAAAGTGGCTGATTAAGAGGCATTTTTGGGTATATTCACGGCGCTACCTCCTAGTGAATGATTCTGCTAAACTGTTGAAACGAAGAACGAAGTTGGAGCAAACGCTTCAAAGATTGCACGAGTGGTGCTCCAGAAATCCAGCGTCGAATCGTGGCGCAGCCGCTGGCGTACATCAGGGCGCGGTACCCAAGTGGTAAGGGAGAGGTCTGCAAAACCTTTATGCGTCGGTTCGATTCCGACCCGCGCCTCCAAAATTTAAGCCTCTCAAACCCGCATAAACAGCGGGTTTTTCTATTGGTTACCAAAGATGTCTGTGTTTTGTGCTAATTCTGTGCTTAGATGAATCTGGGAAGCACAGGAGACGGCATGATTCCTTCAATCGAAATCTTCGTCCGGCACTCGGCGGGGTGCCGCTATCGGGACGATGAAACATGGAAGAGATGCGACTGCCGGAAGCATCT
>JASHRE010000660.1 GCA_030037515.1 Candidatus Sulfotelmatobacter sp. | reverse complement strand
AACCTGTGAGGAGAGTCTATGAACAAAGCCGATCTGGTCGACAAGATCGCAGGTGCTTGTGAAATCAGCAAGGCGCAAGCCACGACCGCCATCGACACAGCCGTGGAAAATATTACGTCTGCCCTCCGCAAAGGAGATCGCGTGGCCTTGATAGGCTTCGGCACATTCTCGGTGTCGCAGAGAAAGGCTCGCAACGGCCGCAATCCGCAGACCGGCGCCACCATCAAGATCGCCGCGCGCAAAGTCGCGAAGTTTACCCCGGGGGCCGAACTCAAGAAAGCGGTCAATAAGAAGTAAGAACAGTTTCTGGGATGGGACGGCAGGGGGTCGGCCCTGCCGTTTTTGTTTTGGTGATGATCTCTTCGCAAACCCGATTATTCCCCACCGAATCGAAATCTCAATCCGGCGCGAAAATTCACCGGTAGACTCGGATATCCCACAACTTCGTTGTAGCGGCGGTCGAGCGCGTTGCTGATGGTGACGTACGTGGAGACGTGAGGATTGATGGCATACCATCCGCCCGGTGTGACAAGCACGTAGCCGGCGGCGTGATTGATGCCGAAGCCGTAGAAATCGGAGTCCGCGCGGGATCCGACGAAACTCCCGCTTAGATTCGCGCCCCAGCGCGCGCCTCCGTAGGACAGCAACTCCGTCGCCGAGTGCTTGGGTCGTCGCAATAACGGCTGGCCCGGATCATACACCGGATCGTAGGGCGCGGGATTGTCGAGATACTCTGACGACGTGTACGTGTAGGCCGTGTTGAGCATCAGCCCCGGCCGCAGCTTTGCCTGCAGCACAACTTCGGCGCCTTGCGCAAAGGCCTTGTTGACATTCACATATTCGCCGGGAAAATTCGGCGGATCGTTCATGGTGACGTAGTTGATCTGGTCGAGAAAAAGATTATTGAAGTACGTGGCGTTAAGTTCGTACCGGTTGCTGAAGAATCCCTGCTGAAATCCTGCTTCGAAGGCGCGCACCCGTTCTGGCTTCAGCGCAGGATTCGGAATGTTGTAGGGATCAGGCCCGGGCAACCCGTTGAAGGTTTCCTCGAGCCGCGGCTCTTTAAACCCCGTGGAATAGGAAAAGCGCAGGCGAGTGCCCGAAAAAGTTTCGTTGCCGCGAAGCGCCTGCAGCGTGAGGGCAACGCGGGGAATGCCGGTGTTGCCGAAGGCGCTGTCGTGCACAAAGCGCGCGCCGACGATCACTCCGAGACGTCCGAGAATGAGTTGCTGCTGCGCATAGGCGTCCTGATTGAGGCGCTGCCCGTGATTTTGCAGGCCGTAATCGAGGTCGCCGACAAATCCGTTTTCATTTTCGAGACGATATCCGAACGTGGTGTGCGCCCAGGCTTTTTCGGCGTAGTCGCCCTGATACTCCAATCCTCCGCGGTTGATGTGGTCGACTTCGTTCGAAGGAGAATCGATCTCACACGGGACCGGCGGGCTCGGCGGTGAAGAGCAGTTCTCAGTATTCACCCGCTCAGGATCTCCGGGGTCGGAATCGAAATAGTGATAGAGATAATCGAAACCGGTGAGCCGATGCTGCCACCCGGAAGGCGCGGCGAACGTGAGCTCCACGCTGCCAAGTAGGTCGTTGAGCTGCGCCCAAGCATAGGGATTGGGCGAGAGCGGCTCGAAAGGCTCGTCGAATCCATTGATCGGGACGAGTGGAACATAGCCATTGAAATTCCACTCGCCGGGAAGTTCCGTATGGCTGTTGGAGTGGCGAAAACGCACACGCAGTGCAGTTTTGTTGTTTACTTGCGCACCGACATTTACGCCTTCGAGCGAATCAGAGTAGGCATCGTTCACGCCGAAACCGTCAGTGTCGAATTGATCGCCGAAAAAGTTGTAATCGAAAATGCCGCGCGCGCCGGCGAGCGAAGCGTGTCCGCTGGCAGTGTCGAAGTTGCCTCCGTCTGCGGCCAGACTCAGCTCAGGAGTTCTCGTGCTTCCCGTGCGCGTCCAGACCTGGACGACGCTGGTCATCGCGTCGGATCCATATAAGGTGCTTTGCGCGCCGCGGACAAACTCCACGCGGTCGGCTTGCGCCAGCGAAAGCGTACCAAAGTCGAAGGTCCCGCCTGGCTCGTTGATGGTGACCCCGTCGACGATCACTTTGTTGTAATTCGATTCGCCGCCCCGCACGAAAAGAGACGCCAGACCTCCTGTCTGTCCGGCGGTGTTGATGACTGCACCGGGCAGGAAGCGGACGGCGTCATTAGCTGCCACTGGCTGCATCGTTGTGAGCTGCGCGCCGGTGAGGTTGCTGACATCGGCGCCGGCCGCCTCGCCGGGAACGGGCGTTCGCGTGGCGCTGACTACGACGGTTTCCGATGCGGTCGCAAGACGCAGACGAACCACGGTCTGGTTCTCTGGATTGGTAATTGTTTCCTCGGCGAATCCCGGGGCAAGAATTTTGATCTGAATGGAGCCTGAAACACCGCGGAACGTGACGATTCCCTCGGCGGAAGTCGTTTGCGTTGCCAGCATTTTTCCGCCGGCGCCGAGCAACGAGACTTGAGCTCCGGATACGGAAATCCCCTGGGGATCCATCACTCGAATCGTGAATGTACCAGAATCGGCCGCTGCACAAGGCAGGCGAAAAAGCGAGAAAATGAGCAGAAGGGAAAAGATCCCTACAAAAGCACGCATACCATCCTCCTTTGGACGCGAAAGAGGTTGAAGGTGACGAAATGCGCCGGTCTCCTGGCTTTGCGAGTGAGGACGATCAGTCCGAAGCGCGCCGCGGCCTTCCCGGAGTTCTCCAGTGGCCACGGTTAATTTCCTCGCTTACAGTTGCGCGACAGCGCGGGATTTGCACCCGCTTCCCTGTCTTCACCGAGCGGCGAAGACGCGCATTCCGCGGGATGTAAAAAGAACGGAAACAACCGTGGGGAAGAATCTAAAGGGAGTTCGGCGGCAAGTCAACTATGCACCACGGGTCGGTCCCAAATATGGAACCGATCCTGACTTGCGATCTTGCATCGCAAAATCTGGCATCGCCCACCCCAGCTCGTGGGCATGCGCCTCGCTGCGCCAAAGAGGCTTGCGCTCAGGATGACAAGCAAACTGCATCACGACCAGCGGATTGCCGTCGGTTCACGGGCAAGCGAGTTGCGTCTAGCCACTGCTCTCGCATCCGCCTCCACAAGGGGTAGAGGAAAGGCAATTTGTCTGTATGGTGGCAAAAATTGGCAAAAATGCTAGAGGTGCCTGTCCCTGGCACCGACATTGCGCGAGGCCTTTGTTGTTTTTAAGGTAACGGCATCGGTGGGGAGCATTTTCACAGCACGCACCTCAATATGCATTCCTAAGTGGAGTCACGGGTGGGTGGTTGAGGTAATAGCCGGTCGCGATGAACTGAACCTAGCCATCGAGGAAATCTTTGGCATCCGCGATTGACGGACACACC
>JASHRE010000659.1 GCA_030037515.1 Candidatus Sulfotelmatobacter sp. | reverse complement strand
CGCTACCTGTTCGATCGGCGGCGCGACCTTCCGGTTCCCGCATCGTTGTTGATCGGGCCTTCAGGGAGCGTCGTCAAACTGTATCAGGGGATTGTGGCCGCGAAACGGATCATCGAGGATGTGGAATCGCGGCCAAAAACGGATGCAGACAGGCTGCAAAAGGCCCTGCCCTTTGCCGGAGTTCTCCCGGAAGACGGTTTCGAGCGAAACGATTTCACGTACGGCATCGCCCTGTTTCAGCGCGGCTACATGGATCAGGCCGCTGCATCATTTAAGCAAGTGATCGCCGCACAGCCCAACTCGTCAGAGGCCTATTACAATCTGGGAACTCTTTGCCTGCGCACGAAAAAATTGGCGGAAGCGCGGGATTATCTCGAGCGAGCTGTTCACTTGCAGCCGGACTACGCGGAAGCCTGGAACAATCTTGGCACCATTGCCGCCGAGGAAGGGCGCTCTGACGAAGCGGTCGAAAACTTCAAACATTCTCTGTTGCTCAAGCCTGAATACGCAGTCGCGCTGGTGAACTTGGGAAATTTGTATCGTCATCGCGGGGATTTCGCTGAGTCGGCGAAGCTTCTGACTCAAGCTCTCGAGATTGAGCCGAATGATCCAGAAGCCAACTACAGCGCGGGCATGCTCTACGCGCGTCAATCCGACTATGATCGCGCTTCGCATTATTTAGAGAGCGCGATCAATCTGCGGCCAGATTATCCGGAAGCGCTCAACAATTTTGGCGTCCTGCTGGTGCAAATGCGCCGTTACTCGGAAGCGGAAGCGGAATTCAAAACTTGCATTCGCGTTGCTCCGAGCTTCGAAGATGCGTATCTCAATCTTGCCCGCCTGTACGCGCTGTTGAAGGAGACTCCGAAGGCGAAGGAAGCTCTGGAGGAGCTGCTGCGAGTGCAGCCGGGAAATAAAATGGCTCAACAGGCGCTGGAGATGCTGCCTTGACAATGCGGCTGCTGCAATCCGATGCGGGGCGAAGGCATACCTGCATTGTTCATAGTCGAGGCGTGCGCCAACGCGTCTTGCGAGTCTTAGGTTTTCTGCTCCTTCTCGGCTGTCGTGCTTTTACACAACAACACCCGGCCGACCTGACTGCGCCGAACTCTGAAGCCTCCGAGTTAGATCAAGCAGAGGCGCTGCTTCGGCAAGGTTCCGTGGCTGAGGCGAAACAAAAAATCCAGGAGGAACTTCAGCGGCATCCCGCCAGTGTTGCGGGTTACAACCTTCTGGGTATCGCATACAGCGGGGAGAAGAATTACAACGATGCGCTGCAGGCTTTTCAGCACGCGCTGCGCCTGAATCCGAACTCGGTCAAAACGCACAATAATCTTGGGAATCTTTACCTCGCAGAAAATAAGGCAGACCTTGCGCAGGCGCAATTCGAGTCTGGGTTGCGCCTTGATCCTTCCAATAGCGATGGAAACTACAATCTGGCGCTGCTGTTAATTTCCCAAGGGGAATCTGCCGCTGCCATTCCCCATCTTCAGCGCGTGCGCCCACAGAATCTGGAAACACAATTCAATCTGGCGCGCTGTTACTTCCTGTCCCGTCAGACTGCGGCGGGACTAGCTTTGGCGAAAAAGCTCTCCCTCGCGCACCCCGATGACGTTCGTTTGCATTTCACCCTCGGCGTGTTCCTGGCCTCGGTCAAACAGTACAAGCAGGCGGAATTCGAACTCGAGAAGGCGAACGCCCTGCAGCCGGAAACTTTCGAGATTCTTTACAACCTGGCCGAGGCCTACCTTCGCAGTCACGACGACGCCAACGCGGAACTTGTGCTCACCCGCGCGCTCCGGCTTAAACCGGACTCTCCGGAAACGATGTACCTGCTGGCGCAAGTCGATGCAGACGAGTCCAAAGCGGTGGACGCGCTCGAACTGCTGACACGAGCCCACAAGCTGGCTCCGGAAAACGTCGACATCATCTTTCTGCTTGCTCGCGTCAGCATGTCGCAAAATTATTTTGAAGACGCGATTCCGCTGCTGGAATCCGGAGTGAAACTTGCTCCCAAGCGCGCCGATCTTCAGGCCGCTCTCGGTGAGGGCTATTTCATGGCCGGCAAAGCCGACAGGGCGATCGAGCAATTTCAGAGGCTGATCGCACTCGATCCGTCGGCAAGGTCGTATGCTTTCTTGGCTCTATCTTATCGGCACCTGGGCCGTTTTGAGGAAGCGCAAAAGTATTTTGAAGAGGGACTCAAGCACGACCGCCACGATGCGGTCTGCCTTTTCAATCTCGGCTACATCGAAGAGCTCCAGGGGAATGAGCCAGCCGCCGACGGATTATTCCGGCAATCGCTGCGCTACAAGCCCGATTTCCCTGAGGCCTTGCTGGAGCTCGCGAACCTGCGCATCGCCGACAAAAAGTTCGCCGAAGCCGCGGAATTGCTTCGGCGGTATGTGAAGCTGAGCCATGATCCATCGACGGGCTATTACAAACTTGCCATGGTGGAACGCAGTCTTCATCAGAATGAGGCGGCGGAACGCGATCTGCGTGTGTTTCAAACGCTTGCCAAAGATGCCCCCGCCGGGCCCTATCCCTATCAGCATCTTTTCGACTATCTCGACAACCGTTCCGAACTCGCGCCCCTCGCCAGGACCCAGTTGGAACTCAGCGAATTGACCGAACAGATTCAGAAGCATCCCGATCAGCCGCAGGATCTGTATTTGCTGGCCGAGGCATATCTCAAGCTGGGAAGAATCGAGGACGCCCGCAAGGCTATTGCGCAGCTTGACGAATTGAGTGCCCAGGATTTTCGTATGCAAACTGGAATCGGAGTGCTGCTGGCGCGCTTCCACATGTATGACGATGCCATCGGCCACTTCCAGGCGGCGTCGCGAGCGAATCCCGATTCCGACGACATCAAATTCGACTTGGTCGATGCCTATTTTCGAAAAGGCTTGTACGCAGAGGCATTGGCAGCGGCGGAAACCGTTTCCGAGCCCGGGCGAAAGGATGATGCTTACCTTTCGCTGCTCGGTGACATTTACACCCATCTGGGCGAGAGCGCGAAAGCAGAGGAAATCTTTCGCGATGCGATCGCGCGTAATCCGGACAATGATCAATATTATCTTTCGCTGACCCTGACCGAACTCCGCCAGGGTAACGTCAGGCCAGCCAAAGCCATACTGCAAAAGGGTCTGGCCCGCATACCCAATTCCGGGAAGATGCTGTGGGGATTGGGCGTTGTGGCTGCGCTCGAGGGCGACTCGCAGCAAGCGGCAGAGCATTTGGAGCGTGCGGTGGATTTACTGCCGGAGTGGGTCGGCAGCTACTCCATGCTCGGCGTGTTTTATTACCAGACCGGCCAGATCGAGAAAGCGCGTGAGGTGCTGAATCGGTTCAAGAACAGCAATTCCGGCGGTTTGGACGTTAATCGGATCCAGCAGGCGCTGGCGAGAGCGCCAGCTTCATCGCGCCCCGCCGGCGCCCCGCTGTCGATGGATGCAAGGCAGCAACTGCTACAATTCGCACTTTCGCTAGCCGATCGCACACTGTGAGAAGAGGAACTCGTTTTTTTCATGCGCAAATCTGCGAGCTTGCTTACCCTTGAACGCTTCGCGAGGAGCAGTTCGCTCTGGGCGCTGGGCGCTGCGCTGGTGCTCGCAATTCACCTGGTGGCGAGCGTGGGCAAACCTTCGTCCGCCTCCCATGCCATTCCGGTGCACTTCACCGACATTCTCAAGCAGACAGGAATTGATTTCGTGCAGGACGCAACCGCGACGGACCAGAAATATTATCTGGAAACCATGGGAACCGGCCTGGGGTGGATCGATTACGACCAGGACGGCCTGATGGACTTATATTTCGTCCAGTCCGCCGAGACCGACATTTACAAGCCGCCCCATCCGCTGCGTTCGGCTCTCTATCACAATAATGGCGATGGAACGTTTACTGACGTTACTGATAAGGCGGGCGTGGGCGGATTCGGTCATTACGGGCAAGGTGTTGCCGTCGGAGATTTCGACAACGACGGATATCCCGACCTGTATGTGACCGGCTACGGCCGCGCCATTCTTTATCACAACAACGGCGATGGCACGTTTACTGATGTAACTGCAAAAGCTGGAGTGGCCGATGAAGGCGGATGGTCGACGAGCGCGGGCTGGTTCGACTACGACAAAGACGGCTGGCTTGATCTGGTGGTGCTGAACTACATCGATTGGTCCCCGAAGAACAACATTTGGTGCGGAGATCGTCGTCCGGGATATCGATCGTATTGTCATCCCGGCAACTACAAGGGCCAGCACATCAAGCTCTACCATAGCAATCATGATGGAACTTTTACCGATGTCAGCGATTCTTCAGGAGTGGGCAAGCCCGAAGCCAAAGGCATGGGCCTTGTGCTCGCGGACTTCAACAACGATGGGTGGACCGACATTGCGGTCGCGAACGATTCCTGGCCGAATTTTCTGTTTATCAACAAACATGATGGGACCTTTGAGGACGATTCGTTTACGTCGGGAATCGCGGCGGGGGAAGATGGCCGGTACGAGGCCGGCATGGGCATCGACGCCGCCGATGTGGACGGCGACGGCTGGCAGGACGTCTACATCACGCACCTGGACTCCGAACTCAACCGTCTCTACCTCAATCATCGCGACGGAACCTTCGATGACGATACGTTCCGCTCCGGGATCGGAAATAAAGCGATTCAACTGAGCGGCGTGGCCATGAAGTTTCTGGATTATGACAACGATGGCTGGAACGATATTCTGCAGTTGAACGGTGCTATGCTCGACAACGTGAACCTGTATCACGGCGAGGTTACCTACAAAGAGCCTTTGTTGATGTACCGCAATGTGGGCCAGGGGCAGTTTGCTAAGGTGTCAGATTCGCTTGGCCCGGATTTCACACGTCCGATTGTCGGGCGCGGCTTGGCGACTGCAGATTTCGATAATGACGGAGACATCGACATTGCGGTGAACGTGCGCGGCGATCGTCCTGAACTGCTGCGCAACGATGGCGGCAACGCAAATCACTATCTCGAAGTTTTGCTGATCGGCACCAAGTCCAACCGGGACGGCATCGGGGCGTCGCTCAAATTGACAGCGGAGGGATTCGTTCACGTGGAACAGGCCAAAGGCGGCATGAGTTATATGTCGGCGAGCGATCCCAGAATCTTTTTTGGTTTGGGCCAGCGCAGCAGGATCGACTCACTCGAGATCAGGTGGCCGAGCGGCCAGATCGATCGTCTGACCAACGTTCCTATTAACCAGATCATCGCGGTCAAAGAA
>JASHRE010000658.1 GCA_030037515.1 Candidatus Sulfotelmatobacter sp. | reverse complement strand
GGCCACTGGATTTTGATGTCGCGGCGTGAACTCGACTGGGCCGACCGCTTCTTCGCGCGCTGGGGATATCTCGCCGTGTTCGTCGCGCGGTTGCTGCCGGTGATTCGCACCTTCATCGCACTACCCGCTGGCGTGGCTCGCATGCCGCGCGGCCGCTTTCACATCTATACGTTTCTTGGATCGTGGCCCTGGTGCTTCGCCCTGGCTTGGTTTGGGATGAAGCTGGGCCAGAACTGGCGCGAATTGGGGAAATATTTCCATCGGTTCGATGCGTTGATTCTGCTCGTTCTGGTGGCCGGTGCGGTGTGGTTTGTTTGGAATCATTGGCAGAACAGGATCAGTGGTCAGGGAGCAGAGGTCAGGGGGCAGTAGGGCGTGCTGGCCTGAATCCCTACGAGCGAAACAACGCGGATCCGCTTCGTTCAGTTTGCTCGGGTCCTTCTCGTTCTCGGCTGCATTGGCCTCGTTCAGTCTCAGCGAGATCGGAATGAGGTTCCCCTACTACCCGTTCTTGCAGTGTGATTGTTGCCCCCATCGGGAGGGAGTTTCTGGATTCACAGGCCAGCGGTGATTGGTTAAAAAACGATCGGGGAAATCGACGCCCCTCGGTCGCTGCAAAGCCAGGACATCTTCTTCGTCTCCGGACGGCAATGAGGGTGGGCTTCCGGGCGGTTATATTGAGCGACAAAAGAGGACCGCGGTTGTTGTCAACGCATTTTTCGCCATCGCCTTAGTGTTGTTGCTGTTTTGCCGCCCGGTTCAGTCCCTACCACGGCTGGGGCGGGTGACCAATTCATTCAGGCCCGCGCCAGCTGCGAAGCTAGGATCTGCCAGCGGCCGCTGCGTTTCATGACCACATCCATGTAAATGTATTCGACCGGGAAGCGTTGGCCTTCCTGCTCGATGTCATCGTCTTCCGAACCGTGAACGATGGCCACATCCTCGCGCAACAGGCGAACCCGGCGGCCGGTTGAGCGCATCGAGAGAAAGCGAACTTTGCCTGAGGTCAGCTCTTGGATCAGATCTTGCCGCGTCGAACTCACGCCCGCCTCATCGTATTGCACGTAATCTTCGGCGTAGATGCGCACAAGGTCGCTGACGTCTGCGCTCATCAATGCGCGGTCGCCGTCTTCCAACAGCTTGAGAATTTGTTGCTCGTCGCTCACTTTGTCGTTAGTCATCGGTCGTCGGTCGTTGGCAAAACCCACTCCGCGCCTGACCCATTACATCGTAGGGTTCTTCGACTCCGCTCAGTGATACGTTAGGCTTTGATCGTTCGCCAGTTTCAGCGGAAGATGAACATCGCTTCCTGCATACCCCCCGACACTACCCCACAAAAACTGCTTAGGCATCACACCGATAACCGTATAGTTTTGGCCGTCGAGTTGCAGAGTCTTGCCAATTACGTCCGATCTTCCAGCAAAGTGGCTATTCCAGAACTTAAATCCCAGGACTGCGACGTGATTTGGCTCTTGTCCTACGGAGTCATCCGCATTGCTGAACGCTCTGCCCAAGAGCGGTTGTACACCGAAGAAATCGATAGCGTTTCCCGAAACCTGATCTACTTGGACGGCTTGAGGCAGTTCCTCATTCGTAATTGCCATTGTCCAGTTGTCTTCGGCGATAGCTCCGTCCAGCGCATTTACGCTCTTTAGCTGCGAAAATTGGGCACCTGACAACATTGCATAGCCACGATCTCCTGAATGATCGAACACGTTGAGATGAATGATCCGGTCTGCCCCGAAATATGGGAGAGGACGTAAGATTACGCCATAAACCACACTGAATATAGCCGTCGTAGCGCCAATCCCGATTGCTAATGACAGAATGGCAATTACAGCAGGTCCGCGAGACTTCGATGGCTGGCGCAACGCGAATTTAGCATCTGCCAAGAGGTATTCCCAGAATAAATTTTGCCAGACTTCACGGCTGCGCTCCTCGATCCGCGTGACGTTGCCGAAATCCCGGCGAGCAGTTCGCTCCGCTTCCTCCTGCGTCATGCCGCGATCCATCATGTCGGCGATCTTTTCGTCGATGTGTTCGCGGATCGACTGCGAAAGCTCGTCGTAGCGACGGCGACGAGAGAAGAGTTGTTTGAGCCAGCGCATTCGGAACTCCTATTCAGATCACAAGGTTGTGCAAATCGCCGTTCTTTCTGTTGCTCAGTCTTCTCGCAGTGCTTTATTGGGATCAATCCTCGCGACTCTCAGGGCGGGTATTGCGCTCGCAAGAGCGGTGACGGCTGCGACTGTAAATACCACCGATAGGAGGGTTGCACTGTCATACACGTGCACACCGTAGAGGACACTCTGCAGGACACGCAGAACGCCCACGCAAGCAAGCAGCCCAAGGATCAATCCCATAGCCGAAGCAGCCGCTCCCGATTTACCTGCATAAATCATCGCCCCTCGAATCGTCGAACCGAGCGCAAGCCGAATACCGATCTCTCTGGACCGCTCCGCTACCATATGTGCGACAAGTGCAAAGATACCTACCGCGCTAAGCAACAAAGCGAGAGCAGCCATCGTTGTGAGGAGAGCAACTTCAACCCGTTGCATGGCCAAAGTTTTTGCTTGTAGTTCGCTCATGTTGTAGAAACCGGAGAATGGAAGCCCCGGATCGGCACCCGCCAAAGCACGCTGCATTTGAGCGGTCAGGTCTTCAGCGGGATGAGTGGCCCTCACGATCCAGCTTGGTTGAATCCATGTGTGCATCATGGAAAGCAACTTGGGATCGTCGATCTGCACATAGGGAACATAGATTGTCTCTTCGTTTGCTAGAGGTGCAGTACCTGCGACTAAATGAGCTGCTGAAGACAATTCAGTGTCTCCAACGACACCGACAATCACCGTATTTGCATTGTTGTTTTCGAGATGGCGGCCCACCACATTTGCTTCATGGAAGAACTTCCGCGCAAAAGTTTCGTTGACGATTACAACGTGTTGCCTACCTGGCCCATCCGCATCAGTAAAAACTCGGCCACCCAGCAATGGAATCTGCAAAGTCTTAAAGTAACCGGGTGTGACGTACACCTCATTGGTCGAGATTTGTTCACCCGTTTGCTTGCCGTCGCTAATGGTGACTCCATCCAGCAGGGCGCGCTCGTAGGGCAATGTCAAACCAACGGCTGCGCTTTCGACACCGGGAATATCCCGCATGGCGGTCAGGCTTTCGCGGAACAATATTTGCAAGGCTTCGGGGTCTTGGTATCGGACATTGTCCAAAGATGCCCGCGCAGTGATCACACCGCGCGGGTTGAACCCCGGCGACATAGTTTCAAGATGGACGAGTGTACGAATCAGCAGTCCTGCGGCAGCCAGCAGCACGACCGTCAATGCAACTTCTCCCGCAATCAATCCCTGCCGTAGGCGAGGACCACCCGTTCCGATGACAGCCCGGCTGCCCATAGACGAGCGCAGGTCAACCTTGTTTGTGGCAAATGCCGGGAGCATGCCAAAGACAATGCTGGTCAGCAGAGAAAGCAGAAATGTAAAGACTAAAACACGGCCATCGAGAGACACATGCTGCACAGGCAAAAAATGTTCCGGGAGCATTTTCAGTATCGATCGCAGTGCAAGGAAGCCGAGCCCGACTCCTGTAGCCCCTCCTATTAACGCAATCAGCAGATTTTCAATCCAAAGCTGTCGTTGAATTCGCCAGCGCGACGCACCAAGCGCCATGCGTGTAGCGATCTCTCCCGTGCGACGTAACATCCGTACCAAAGCAAGCCCGGCAAGATTGGCGCATGCGATCAGCAGCACCAGGCCAGATGCCAGCATAAGGGCCAGAACTTGAGGCCGGAGTGCCTTAGTCTCCGCTTGTTGCAGCGGCATACAGTAATAGGTCAGCCGTCCATCGGGATTGGTATTTGCGAATTCCAATGCGCGATGGCTCTGGGACAAAGCGCGTTCCATCTGAGCATTTGCCTCTTGCCAGGTAGCGCCGTTACGTAGCCGCACAATGGCAAGGAAGTTGGTCGCTTGCCCTTCACCCTCACGGCTTGGTTGAAGAGCCGTGTATATATTTGCGTCCAAAGGCGTAGTTGCACGATCAGGCAATACGCCGATAACCGTATATGGCTCTCCTTTGAGAAGGATGACTTTTCCGAGAACATTTGGGTCTTTGTCAAATGCTGTACGCCACAGCGGATAGGTCAAAAGGGCAACATTAGGACCATTCGAGAGGTCCTCTTCGGCAGTGATATTGTGACCAAGTAGGGGCTGGATGCCCAATACATCGAAATAATGCGCTGAAACCCGTCCTGCATTGACATACTGGAAGTGCGAACCTGCCTGAAGCACTAGCCCTGCGGGATGAATCGCAGAAACGGCCGAAAGCAAAGAGGGCACACCCTCACGTAACAGTTCCCATTGTTCTCCGTCGATCGTTCTTCGTTCGTCAGAAGGCTGAGAACCTGTGATTCGAGCGTAAAGAGTCCCGAGGCGATGTGGTTGAACATACGGCAGATCGTTTAATAAAAGCGCATTGACAACGGAGAAAATTGCTGTATTTGCTCCTATGCCTAATGCCAATGTCAAACAGGCTACGAAGACAAAGCTGGGGGATTTGCTGATCTGTCGTAATGCTAATCCTACGTCGCACTGAAGACTATCCCATCGTGGCCATAGCCATACTTCACGGCTGCGCTCTTCGATCCGCGTAACATTGCCAAATTCTCGGCGTGCCACATGCTCTGCCTCTTCCCGTGTCATGCCTCGATCCATCAGGTCGGCGATCTTTTCGTCGAGGTGTTCGCGGATCGTCTCGGAAAGCTCCTCGTAGCGACGGCGGCGAGAGAATAATTGTCGGAGCCAGCCCATAAAGCCTCCTACTGTCCTGCTAATGCAAGTACGTGGGTAAATCCAGCAAACATCTTCTCGACGCTGGCAAGTTCCTGCTCCAGATGTTTGCTGCCTGCTCCTGTCACCTTGAAAATTCGCACCGGGCGATTTCTGGCGGAGAGGCCCATTTCGGTTTCGAGCCAACCAGCCTTCAGCATCCGTTGCAGTGCGGGGTACAAGGAACCTTCCTCAATCAGCAAGTAGTCCTCGGAAATGTCCTTGAGCCACATAGCAAGCGCATAACCGTGCATGGGTTTTCGGCTCAGGCTTTTCAGGATCATCAATTCCACTGCGCCGGGGAAGAGATCGCGGTGTTGAGATTTTTTCTTCATGGCAACGACAATAGTAAATCAAAACAAGTATGTCAAATTTAGTAAATCGTGCTGAGCGACATGGTACGAGCAGACTGGCCCCGGAGCATCCGAGTGCGACAACACATTCAAGGGGATGGGTAGGCGGCGAAAACCTGCCTGCGGGCAAGGTTGACAGAGTGTAATCGTTCGATTACACATCTATGTTCTTGATTCGTCCTTTGCCCGAATTCACCGCTTGGCTTGACGGGTTGAAGGATGAGGCGGTACGCGGCGTGATCGTCGCCAGAATCAAACGATTGGAACGTGGTTTGATGGGGGACGTTCAGCCGGTGGGTGAGGGCGTTTCAGAGCTACGCATCCATGTGGGCGCTGGATGGCGTTTGTATTTCACCCAACGCGGGACGCAGCTTATTGTTCTGCTAGTGGGCGGCTCGAAACGAACGCAGAAGAGAAGAAGGACATCAAACGGGCCAAGACATTGGCTGCGTTACTGGACTGAGCGGAGGAAAATTTATGAGCAAACGCATCAAGGTTGCCGACCTGCCTGAGTTCGATGCCGCACACTATCTCGACAGTGAAACCGCCATCGCTGCTTATCTGACCGACATTCTGGAGGCCAACGATGCGGCTTTGCTGGCATCGGCGCTGGGGGACATTGCGCGTGCCCGTGGCATGACGGAGATCGCCAAGACAGCGGGGATCACGCGAGAAGCTCTGTACAAAGCCCTGCGCCCCGATAGCGCCCCGCGATTCGATACCGTGAGCCGCGTTTGCGCCGCGCTCGGTGTGCGACTGGTGGCGCAGCCTGTCCATCCTGCCTCCGATGGAGTAGAGCTTTGACCATCGTGCGACATTTTCTTAGTCAGGTCTGAGCCATGCGCGAACGAAGCATGTGGGGGGGGATTTGCCACATTTCGTTCCTCGCTCTACATGAAATTCCCCCCGGAACCAATGAGGGAGATGCGGTAGCACAGCAAGCTACGATTATCGGTACGGAGGTTCGATCCCCATGCCACGACTCTTGGCTGTCCCCTCTCCGGTCGTTTGCCTGGTCACTCTTTCTATGCCCTTACCCGCGCAAAATTCTTCCGCCGCAACGTCAGCCCCGTTATCCGTTGTAGTACCCGCGTTCGTCGTGATCGGTCCCGCCGTTCGCACAACCAATGCACAGGAAATGTCCGGCGACAAAGGCAAGATTGGGCCGCTTTGGAAGCAGTTCATGCAGGGCGGAGCAGAGACAATTCCGGGCGTCATCGAGCAGGAAACCATCTACGCCGTTTACACCCATTATGAGAGCGACGAAACCGGAGCCTACGACTTGATTCTCGGAAAATCCGTTCGGCCCGAACAGCATGTCCCAAGCGGGATGAAAAGCATTCACATTCCGGCTGGCCGCTACCTCGTCTTTCCCGCAACCGGCAGCTCCCCTGATGCCATCAAATCCGCGTGGGGAAAGGTCTACGATTACTTCGCCCATCACAGCCAGCAGCAACGTGCTTTCACCATCGACTTCGAGCAGCACTCCAGCTTAGGAACCAAGCTATACATCGCAGTCCGGTAGAAGTTCGCCCTGCTCTCCCGGCGCGTTTTGCGGCCTTCAAGCGAGTACGCTGCTAAAGCAGCGGGAGGACGGGCGTGTGAAAATCACATCACCCGCTCAGAATGACAATCGCATCCCGGTATTGTCAGACCGCAACTGCTTGCCCTTGCGATCCCGCCAAGTGTACAAAATCTCAGACTCTTATGGAGGGTTCCGATCCCATGCACCGCTTTTTTCTCGCACTCGCATTGCTCACCACCGCGCTGCCCACGTTCTCTCCCGCACAAACTTCAGTGTCGTCCGATCGTCCATTCGCCATAGAGTATTACTACAAGACGAAATGGGGGCACGCCGACGAATTTCTGAAGCTGTTCCAGAAGAACCACTATCCCGTGCTGAAGAAAGAAATGGAGTTGGGGCGCATCAGCAGAGTCTGGATGGACCAGCCGCGCTATCACACGACTGAAGATGGCCGCTGGGATTATCGCGTCACCATCGTGTTCAAGAATGCCACGGTCGCGAACGAGCCGTTTGATGAAGCGGCCCTGCAAAAGCAGCTGTATCCCGACCAGGAAACGTTTCAGCGGGAAGAGCAGCGGCGGTTCGAGATCCTCGACGCGCATTGGGATTTACCGGTGAAACTGGTCGATTTGGACGCCAAGCCTTGACCAACATTTCAACATGCAGACACGGCGCTGCGGAGAGCGCTGATTGACAAGAACACGCCACGGCCGGGTTCCGACTCCGGTCGAAGTGACAGCCCGTAATGGTCCTCTCTTTGTGTCCGCCGCCAACCCACGAAGATGGCAACAGGTCCGGCGCGAGTGTGTCGTTTTCGTGGCAAAATAGGAGAGAACGGTTGCCGCATTCGCGCCCTTCGTTGCGCAGAGGAGGTCTCATGCTGGCGACACGCTATCGTCCCAATCGCAATCCTTATTTCCATTTCCATCCGCTGCACGGTTTGTTCTCGCTGGTCGGGGCTTTGATCTTGTTTGGATTGCTGGTCTGGTTCCTGGCCGTCCCGGCAAAATGACCGGCCGGTCGGGGGAGACTATCGGGGTGGTCGAGAAAAGTCCAAATCCGCAGGGGTGTCCTCGCAAACTGAGCGGGGACAAGGTGAGGGCGGTCTGATGATTTTAGAAACAGCGTGTTTTTACACCAGTCCACGCACAACGCTGAATCATCCGCAAACGATGCGCAAACTGTATCTTTGGATATAAATTCTTGGCAAACGTCGCGCCGGAATTTCTTTATCGGCACCATCAAAATTTGCAATTAGACAGCGGGTCTACCGCCGGCTACGCTAGCTTATGGACTCCATAAATTTCATCGAGGACTCTCATGTTGACGTGCTTCATGAAATCGGTGTGCGTCTCGGCATGGCCGACGGATTTCATGAGGTGTTGACCCGCGTTGTCGAATTTGCGTCGGCCCTGGTGAAGTGCGACTCCTGCCTTATTTACGTGCTCGAGGACGATGAGTTGGTTCTGCGGGCGTCGAGAAATCCGCATTTGGAAGTGGTCGATCGTTTGAAATTGCGAGTGGGGCAGGGAATTACGGGATGGGTCGCCGAGCACCGTGAACCGGTGGCGATTCCCGAGAAGGCGACGCTTGATCCGCGGTTTCAGTTTTTTCACGAATTGCCGGAAGACAGCTATGAAGCTTTTCTTTCGGTTCCGCTCATGTGCCGCGGACGCGTGGTGGGAGTCATCAACCTGCAGCACCGGCAGCATCACGTTTATCGCAAGCGCGAAATACGCCTGATTTCCACGATCGGATTCCTTGTCGGCGCCGAAATTGAATTGGCGCGCCTGGAAGAGGCGAACTCTACTCTCACCGAACAATTGCAGACCCGCAAGCTGGTGGAGCGCGCGAAAGGCATTCTGCAGCGCGATCTCGGATTGGACGAGGAGCAGGCGTATCTGATGCTGCAGCGGCAGAGCCGGCAGAAGCGGCGTCCGATGAAGGAAATCGCCGA
>JASHRE010000657.1 GCA_030037515.1 Candidatus Sulfotelmatobacter sp. | reverse complement strand
CAAAACTGAACATTCGCTGTTGATCAGCGGCCCCGGTCCGAGCGGATTGTCGTCGCTGCAGAGCCCCGATTGCTCCCCGTGCTTGCTGCATAGTTGTCGAAAAATCTCAGTGCCCTAATTCTGATTCCAGTGTCGAAAATCTCTCCTCGGGTTTAGACAACAGGCTTGGAGGCAAGTTGGTTTATGGGGTGATGGTTACCTCGTGGCCGACCTTGCGAGGTGCTTGCAGCAGCATGGGCACGTTTCTTCTTTTTCTTTGGGATCTACTTCCTGGCCTTGCTCGATGGATCGCACTCCTTCATGCAGGATCTTCCAAACTAGACGACAGAGGCGATTAGCAACGGCCCGATGGCGGACTGATAGCCCCAGGGGGGTGACCTCAACCGACTGATGTCGTCGATTGACGATCCGACGCTCTCTGATTTCAACCCTGTAGGGCGAAAGGTTCCGGGTTGGTTTCGCGTGCTATTGTTCTTGTTTTCGTCCCTCACGCTGGATCAGGTCGGCTACTTCCCTTGCCAAAATGTCGAACAGACGAAAATCGCCTTCGGAGGGTTGATGTGGCATGCGCCAGTGGGTGGAAATCATCCCCACGATATTTCCGCCGCGGGCGATCAGCGGCGTGGTTTGGCAGGCGTGAATGCCAGTCTCAAGATAGACGTGCTGATCTTCCGAACCGGCCATGAAGTCACAGGCGGCGATGTCCGGCGCAACCACTCGCTGGCTCGTGCGCAGGGCAATTCCGCAGGTACTCTTTGAATCTGCGCGCACCCACTCCCAAAATGCCGCGGCCTTGGGATTGAATCCCCGGAAGGCTAACAGCCGCAGTTCTCCGCCTACTCCACGCTCTGGATACAGCATCTGCAAACTCGCATAGTCGGAGCGCATGAGCGCAACAGCATCATCAACAATCGTTTCGTAACTGTTGACGATCGTGTATGGCTTGTATGCGGTTCGGTGCCCATTGCCATTGGATTTTGTGACGAAGCCATACATCCGGGCTTTGCGAGTCAATGGCAGTTCGCGTAGTTCCAAAAGCCACTGCCTTATCAACTTGTGCAACTCCCAAACCAGTTCCATAAAGACCATTTCATCTTGTTCTCGTTCGATCCGGCGGCAAAGGGATTCTATGTGGCTACGCTGTTTCTTAGTCATAACTCTCCCCGTCTAGCATGTCGCCTGCTGTCGCGTCCCCAAATGCAATCGCATATCTTCGACGAATGTATTCCATACGGACGCGAGCGTCCCGAAGATCGTCGAGAATGACAGCGTTCAATAGTAGGAGAAGGTCTTCAATTTTCCGATCATCCGTTTCTCGATTGATTTTTCCGCAGATCTGACGAATGAGTTCTATGTTGTGCATGTCTTCTATTCCCGGAGAGGTCAGACCGTTTGGCAACAAGGGAGTTTACGGTGGGTCCTCGTGAGAGGCTATACAGGACATCCGGTATGACAAATTGGCACACAGCGATGGGGACGGCGATCTGCTGAAAATCGAAGTTGCCAGTCTAGTGCCTTCGGGCAGCTGCTGAATTCATCCTCCGCCTGCTCGACGGCGCTCAGCAATATCGAGCGCCGCTTTTTTGTCCCCGAAACAAATGTCCGTACTAGTGACGACAAGTGAAGTGTGTCTGGAAAAGCCCGTCACGGTTTGCGAAACTGCTGCTGGGCCGGGCGGAACCTCGCTGAATGACGCGATGTTTCGCCAAGCAGAAAGGCCTTCAAGGCGGCAGTCACGGTTTCCCCGATGGTCAGACCGCTGCTTTTCGCATATTTGCGGAGAAGTTCCACGGTTCGTGGTGGCAGCTTCAAAGTGACCGGTATCGTGGTCTCGGGAATTTCGACCGGTCGATCGAGCTGGGACGCTTTCTCCAGATAGCGATAGGCTTGCCGCTGGGATAGATCGAAGTCGCGGGCCAGCTGGCGAACTGCGTCGGGCCCCGCCGGCTGCCGTTTCAGCAGACCCCGCGCGGCGTTCAGATGCTGAGCTTTTTCCGCTTTGGTGGCACGCGCCATCTGCCATAAATGTATCATCTGACATAGATATATTATCCATTATGACGACAATCGAGCAAAGCGTACCCGGGAAACTGCGGTGGAGGGAAGGGGGCCTCAGTTGAAGACGAACGCAAGAAACGACAAAGGGTTGAGGGTTTGGCGATGAGCCCAACAGCTACAATCAGTGTTCAGAACTGCAGACGGCGTTGCACGCAAAAGCATAAGGATTCACCCAGCTCTCGTTTGTATGCCTTGCACGACAAAGAAGAAGTGCGCTGAGCCGTGCCCTCGTCTTTCGTGATTCGCGAAACCGGTACTGCCTTTGCGGTCGTGCAACGCTTTGCCGACGTGGCTGCCACAGTCGGCACCGCTAGAGCTGTGCAGCGTTCCGTGCTTCCTCAACCTTCGCTGCCTGTGGACCCACTGCAGGACCTGTTTCGGGCCAACATCCTCCCTCCGTGAAACATCGAAAACAGGGTTCAGAACTCTGGCCAGAGAAGAGACAATGGGAATGCAAAGAGGCTCTCTGCCAGCGTTGTGTTGCACATCGTTTGCGCTCCTGCTTTGCAGTTTCCTGGGTTGCGGTCTGCTACAAAATACATCATCTCCTACTGCCGTCGAGCACGTGATCTTCATGCTGCAGGAGAATCGCACGTTTGATTCATACTTTGGGATGCTCAACCCATACCGCGTTGCCAACAACTGGACGACCAGTGAAGACGGCAACACGTACACGGTCGACGGCATCGACGACAAGCTTTCTAAATTTTCCAATGTCGACGATGAGGGTCAGCCATTCGGCCTGTTCAGTCTGAAGACGGCCTGCGTCGATGACATGACTTCGGCGTGGCTGGAGAGCTACGGCGATGTGAACCGCTACAATTTCGACCCCAACCGTCCCATCCTGATGGACGGGTTTGTCCATACGGCCGAGGGCTACGCGAAGGCTGGCGCGGGCGACGGCTCTTTCACCGACTTGGTGGGCATGCGCGCCATGGGCTATTACGATCAGAACACCTTGAACTACTACTACTACATGGCTTCGCAGTTCGCGATTTCCGATCGCTGGTTCTCGCCGGTTTCAAGCAAGAGCACTCCGAATCGCATTGCCACCATGACGGGGGGAACGACCCAAGGGCTGGTGTTCGATCCCTTCGTCGATGACGGATTCACTCAGCAGCTGAATATAGAAACGATTTTTCAAGAGTTGGATCAAGCCGGCGTAACGTGGAAGATCTATTATTCGATCACCAGCGGGGGTTGCACCGAGCCCGAAGGAGACTGTGGCCCTTCCGGTCATTCCAGCGCATACCCGACGACGACGTTCAATGATTTCACGTATTCAACGAAGTATGTGTACGAGAATCCGCAGCAGGCGGCGTGCACCCCGCCCACGGTCGGTTCGCAGCAGGCGGTCGGCGATTCGAGCAACTCATTCTGCATTGATACAACGCACATAGCTCCG
Organism: Candidatus Sulfotelmatobacter sp.; assembly: GCA_030037515.1. Lineage (GTDB taxonomy): Bacteria > Acidobacteriota > Terriglobia > Terriglobales > Acidobacteriaceae > Sulfotelmatobacter. Next base: position 2,550 of record JASHRE010000657.1, on the reverse strand, counting down.
GTGACGCAATATTTCACCGACGTGGCAAATAACACGCTGCCGAGCTATGCCTTTATCGAAACAGCCTACGGAGTCAGTGACGAGCATCCCGGCTCAGGACAATCAATTCTGATGGGACAGCAACAGGTCGCGAAAATCATCAATGCACTGATGCAGAGTCCGTCATGGTCCAGTTCGGTTTTCTTCTTAAGCTATGACGAACCTGGCGGTCCATTCGATCACGTTCCACCCGTGCCCGGTTCCTCCAACTTGAACACAGACAGTTCCCTTGGAGCGGTTCCCGACATCAGCAGCATTGCCGTGAATGCGGATTCATACGAGCCCTGCCTGCCGCCGGGAGGCACGCCCACTTTGCATTGCGATCTTCGCCCTGGGGATCCCGGAACCAGTCCAGGCGACGCTCCGGCGCAGCAGGGATTCGCGGCCCAACTCGGTTTCCGCCTCCCCAACCTGGTCGTTTCTCCGTTTGTGCGCAAACACTACGTATCTCACATTCCCATGGATCATACGGCGATAATCCAGTTCGTCGAGGATCTTTTCATCGGTCCATCGGCGCATCTGACGAATCGCGACGCCGCGCAGCCAGATCTGCTGGATTTCTTCGACTTCAGCAACGTGCCGTGGTCGACACCGCCGACGCCCCCAACGCCCAACGCACCGCCCGGCACCTGCACCGCCGCTAGCATGCCGTGAATGAGGGGATCTGTTCAATCGAGCTGGACGACTGAATCGTAGGCCGATTTGGGGAGTTTGCTTGGGCAGACGATGAACTCTACCTACTTCGCCACGTCGGCGTAGCCGAAAACAGCCTTCAGCTCGAGGAATTCTTCCAGTCCGGCTTCACCCCACTCGCGTCCGTTGCCCGATTGTTTGTAGCCACCAAAGCAGCCGCCAAAATCTACGCGTGCGCCGTTAATGTGAACATTTCCAGCGCGGATGCGTTTGGCCACGCGCCGTGCCCGCTCACGGTCGCTTGACGTCACAAAACCGGCCAGTCCATAGGGCGAGTCGTTGGCGATGCGGACGGCATGGTCTTCGTCCTGGTAAGGAATGATGGAAAGAACCGGGCCAAAAATCTCTTCGCGCGCGATCGTCATGTCGTTGCGCACATCAGCAAAAACGGTTGGTTTTACGAAGAATCCCCGGCTCACGCCGGCGGGCCGCCCGGGTCCGCCCACCACCAGCGTCGCTCCTTCTGCGATGCCAAGTTCGATCAGCCGTTGAACCTTCTCAAACTGGGCCTTGCTGGCTAGTGGTCCAAGATGGGTATCATTGCCTCGCGGATCACCCGTTCTGACTGCCGCCGCTTCCTGCTGCGCAATGTGCGCGACCTCGGCCATGCGCGGTTGCGGTACGAGCATGCGAGTCGGCGCGTTGCATGATTGTCCGGTGTTGCGAAAGCATGCCTGCACACCTTCTCGCACCGCCTTAGCAAAATCCGCATCATCAAGAACAATATTGGCGGATTTGCCCCCCAGTTCCTGCGTGACGCGTTTCACAGTGCGCGCCGCGGCCATGGCAACGGCAACCCCGGCTTGCGTCGATCCCGTGAAAGAGACCATCGCAACGTCGGGATGGGAAGCGATGGCTGCGCCAACGGTTGGTCCGTCACCGTTGATCAAATTGAAAACCCCAGCGGGTACATTTGCTTCCTGCAGGATCTGGGCAAAAAGATACGCGGAAAGCGGCGCCAGTTCGCTGGGTTTAAGAACCATGGTGCACCCGGCCGCGAGCGCGGGCGCGACTTTGCACGCAATCTGGTTCATGGGCCAATTCCACGGCGTGATGAGGCCGCAGACTCCAATCGGCTCTTTCCGCATCAGAGTCGATCCCTTCAGGTGCTCAAACTGAAAATGCTCGAGAACCTTGACCGCTTCGAGCAGATGTCCCAGACCAGCCGGGACCTGGGCCTTGCGCGAGAACGAGAGTGGCGCGCCCATCTCGGTCGAAATGGCATCGGCCATCGCTTCACTCTTCGATTTGTAGACATCGATGACGCGACGCAGCAGCAGCAGACGATTCTCAACGCTGGTCTCGGAAAATGTTTCAAAAGCCCGGCTCGCGGCAGCGACGGCTTTGTTCACGTCGCCTGCGCTGCCCAGTGAAATCGTCGCTACGGGTTCCTCTGTTGCGGGATTGACGACCGGAAAATCGTGCGGCGTTTCCGCATTGACCCATTTCCCGTCGATATAAAACTGGCGACAATCTTGCATGTCTCCATTCTAATTGCGCCACCGTGGATTTTGGCTTCTGTGTCGGGTTGGATCGAGAAAGTGCCAGGAGGAAACGTTTGCTCGAACGCCTTGGGTTTTCCGAAGCTGTCCTTATGGGTTATCCCGCCCTCGATTCGCGAATTCGCGGGTCGTCCGGAATCGGGATCGCTTCAGGTTGCTGCCCTATTGTGTAATTTGTGCCGAAAAATCGCCGTCACTTGGAACTTTCGTCTAAGGTGTTTACCTGATATGCAAGGGTTTTGATGCCGTAATTCCAAATCGGTAAGACCGGAATTATTCAAAAGAAAAACTAAAGTAAACCGATTATCCGGCCGGC
>JASHRE010000070.1 GCA_030037515.1 Candidatus Sulfotelmatobacter sp. | reverse complement strand
GTTCGGAGGCGGCGGCGTCAGGCACTCATCCGGCGCGGTCAGTTGCGTCGGTGTGCTCAGAAACGAAATCGGCTGCCGCGAGAACTGGGCATCATACGAAATCCGATCCAAATCGATTCCAAACTTGAAATCATGATGGCCGTGCCACTGGCGCGGGGGCAGGAACACATTCGCGATTCCCTGCCAGCGATCCGCGTGCGTCTCATCCGACAGATAGTAATTACCGCCTGCTGCGTTATCCGAATTGATGAAATATGGACTCGTCCCGTACGGCGTCGTGCGCACGTTGTATTGATCGAAGGCTACGCCGCCTTCCAGCAATTCTTTTCCCGGAAAATAATGCTGCTCCTTCACGCTCGCCACGTACGCAGATTCTTCATCCTTCGGATTCGCCGTCTGCGGGCTCAGCGGCGACAAACCGAGATACTGGTCGTGCAGATCGTTGACCAGAAAACTCGCCGTCAGGATGTCTCGGTTCGTCACGTTGCTGAGAATTTTGAAGAGATTCCCTACGCGAAAAATGTGATCGTTATCCTGGCCGACGGGCAATTCCGTATACACCACGTTGTCGTATTCGCCGTCAAACGCGTTATAGAACCACATTTTCCCTTTCTTGATTGGACCCGAATAGGTGAGCCGCGGCAGAAACTGGTCGAACCTCAGCCCATGTTTGTCTTGAATCGACGGGATGAAGTCGGTGCCAAGGAAACGGAATTTGTCGTCGCCATTATTCGTATTGAGATTCAGCACTCCGCCCGATCCCTTGCCGTCTTCGGCCGGTTCGCGCGAAGGCTCAACGTGAATCGAACGAAATGCGTCCGTACTGACCCGCACCAGCAGCTGCCCGTTGGCCGGTTGCGTCACGTTGAATCCATCGAGCAAGGTCACGGTCTGATAGGTCTCCGCCCCCGCGACGTGCGGCTGCCCGCTCTGGTCCTGGATCACCCCGGGAATAAAATTGAGCACGTTGCGGTAGTCGTTCGTAGTGGGATAAACGATGTCGATCACATCGAGCCCGCTGATCTTCTCCTGCGCAGCCACTTGTGCAGGGTCGATCTGCGGCGGAGACTCGTGCACGTCGACGACTTCCTTCACTTCCCGCTGCCGTGAAATCACAACTTCGATGGTTGCGCCCGGAGCCAGCTGCACGTTGGTACGCTCGAGCGCGTAGAAGCCCTCTTTTTCGACGCGCAGCTGGTACGTTCCCGCACGAATCGATAGAAACTGGCAACGCCCGTTGAAATCGCTTAGGCACTGCAACGTCGGAAGCGCAGGTGCTTCCAGAAGAACGCGCGCCGAACGTACCACGGCTCCATTCTCATCCGTTACCACGACCACCGGGGGGGGCGCGGCTTGCGCGGCAGCCATGGCAACGAAGACGATGACACAGAGAAATCCGCGCATGCAATTTGATTATGCTACGGTTGGATGCCGATCTCTCGCGAGAATGTTGGGTTGACGCGCCAGACCCCGGCACTACGCCTTGGTTGCCAGATACTCGCAGACCCGCCGCAGGTTTTCACGCTGCGCCTCGTTCAAAGTCAGGAATTCGAACCCGTACTTGAGTCCCTGGCGATAGCGCACGATGGCCCGCACTTTGATGGGATAGGTCGTCAACGGCAGCGGGATTTCCAGCGTCACGATCTCTCCGGTTTGCAGGTTTCCGGTCAGCGTCGCGCCAATGCCATCCTGCCCGAGCTCGGTCGAGCGCCCCCAGCAACTTTGAAAATCGCCATCCTGAAACATCCGTACCTGCAGACGAACGTCCAGCGCATAACGCGGAAATCGTCGCGTGTAGATTTGCTTGCCGCCAGGCTTTGCCGTCGAGGCGCTGCTCGCGTCCGCGGCTGCTGCTTTGGCTTTTTTGTCCGATGCCATGCGCTTTCAGCGACGCAAATGTGACGTCGCAACGAACTCCCCAAAAATTCCTGCAAGCGGGGGGTTGCAGGAATCAATTGCCGTGCAACAGATATCCGGGCTCGAGCGGCAGCTTGCCCGCAACCTTCACGACCGTTACGCTACTGTTGATCGCATATACATCGACCACTCCTACCGCGCCGGCGAGCGATGCCACTTTGTTCACCAGATCTTCATCGGATTCCGCAATCATAATCGCCGGATGACCCGCGCGACCGTGATTCGCAGCCGAAATCAATTGGCTCACTTGCGCCGCAGGCAGCTCATAAACCTTCTCGAGAAACACTTTCATCTCCGATGTCGACGGCGCCCGCATGACCAGCGTCACCGGCTTCCCGTCGGGCCAGCGGTTCATTTCGCCTTTCGCGAGCTTTACCAACTCGGGCTGCGCCAGTCCGCTGATCGCGTTCGATTTGTTTGACACAACCGCGAGATCCCGCGCGCTGCACAGCAAAGCACTCGTCGCTAGGAATGCAATGAAAAAACTGACTCGGCGAAGAAGCACGCGCTTTCCCCTGAGCGGAATAGGCTATGCCATGATTTTCGTGCAATTCGAGTCATGTCTCAACGGCCACGAAGGCCATGTACCTCTGGAGCCAACCCCGTTTGTTGTGGGATGCTTCACTTCTCGCCTTTTGGGAGCAGTGGGTCTTTTCGCCGAAAACAAGCACAAGCCGCGGAGCGGAGCAATCGCGAAGCCGGGCTTTCCGGGAACTCTCCGCCCCGGATTTCGTATCATCGAGTGGTAAGGAGATCGCATGTTCTGCAATCGTTGCGGAGCACCACTACAACCCGATTTCGTGGCCTGTCCGAACTGCGGCAAGCGCATCGGAGATCCCGTCAGCGCGGTCGCGCAATCGCGTCTCGAGCGCCATCTACATATCGTCGGCATTCTCTGGATCGTACTCGGAGCGTTATTCGCCATTCCCGCCGTAGCCTTCCTCCTCGTTGGAACCACCGCTCATCTCATCGTTCACCAACGAGAATTTCTGAACGGCATTTTGCCTTTGTTGGTCGCCATGGCCGGGGGAATCTTTCTCATTCTGGCCGTGGGCGGAATCTACGTGGGCGTGGGTCTTATGCAGCATCGCCCCTGGGCGCGAATTGCCGCCATTGTTCTTGGCGTGCTCGCGCTCTTCCATCCGCCGTTCGGCACAGCTGTTGGCGTCTACACGCTATGGGTCCTGCTCTCCGACGAAAGCGGCAACGAATACCGCTATCTTGCGCACGGCGGATAACCGATTTTCGCAGTCCTGCGACCATCCTCTCAGGTAGTCATCTCGACCAAGCCGCCCGGCCAAGTGGCTCCGCCGAGCCAACGGCGTCCGGCGGATTGCGCTTGGAACTGATCCGTGCGCGGATTTATGCCAAGTTTCGAAATCGGTTCCGGTATTGAGGCGATAAGACAGTTTGAGGAGAATGCGAGTGGTATCCCTCCAACTCTTGCAATCATTCCTGTTGATCTTTAATCTTTGGACGGCAACGAGTTGGGCGCAAAATCTTGAGCCGCAGGGATTTAGCAGGCAAAATCTGGTTGCCAAAGTCAAATAGCTCGGCGGTGCTCCCGCTCACTGCTGGCGCCCTGCCAATGACGGGCTTTGGAGGCTCGGGCGGTCTCGGACATGCCCCATGGTTGCCTCGCTCACGTGCTGACCGTCCCATCGAATAGCTTTTGCACATCCAATGTCTTTTTCTTCTACCGTGTCATGTTTGCGGGCAAAGACTCGAAACTAGCTGCAGCCGCTGGTGCTGCCGCAGGACATGCAGCGGTAGCAGCTGCCATTGCGAGTCATGATGGAACCGCAGAAACTGCAGCTGGGAGCGTCCCCGAGGTCCACAATATTCGAAAGCGCATCGGCGGCGTGGACGGAGCCAGTCCTCAGTTCTCGGTTCTCAGTTCTCAGTGATCCTGAGGAACTTTCGGGTCCGGCTGGCACTTCTGATGCCGGGGCACCCGTCGCTTTCGGTCTGAGGTTATCGAACAGCATTTGCTGCTGGCCGGTGAGGAAGCGGAGCTGCAGCCAGCGGAAGATGTAGTCCATGATCGACTTGGCGTAGCCGATATCGGGATTGCCGGACCATCCGCTGGGTTCGAAGCGCGTGTGGGCGAATTTCTCGCAGAAGAGTTTCAAGGGCACGCCGTGCTGGAGCGCGATGGAGACCGCGAGCGCGAAGCTGTCCATCAGACCGCTGACGGTCGATCCTTCCTTGGCCATCGTGATGAAGAGTTCGCCGGGCTCTCCGTTGGGATAGAGGCCCACGGTGATGTAGCCCTCGTGATCTCCGACTTTGAATTTGTGCGTGATCGAAGCGCGCTCTTCCTGCAGCTTGTGCCGCACAGCGCGCGGAGGAGCGTTGAGATCCTCTTCTTCCATTACTCGCACGGGCGAGTCGCCCGTGCCCACACTGTTTCCTGCTTCTGCCGTCTTGGTTCCCGCGGCGCTCAGCGGCTGCGACTTCTTGCAACCGTCGCGATAAATCGCGACTGCTTTCAGCCCTAGCTTCCACGCCTGGATGTAGGTTTCGCTGATGTCTTCGATGGTCGCATTCTCCGGCAGATTAACCGTCTTCGAGATCGCGCCGGAGATGAACGCTTGCGCCGCGGCCATCATGCGGAGATGTCCCATGTAATGGATCGAGCGCGTGCCCTTGGCCGGCTTGAACGAGCAATCGAAGACGGCGAGATGATCGTCTTTGATGTGCGGCGCGCCTTCGATCGTGCCGGTCGCGTCGACGTAGCTGACGATGGCGTCGGTCTGCTCGTGCGTGTATCCGAGCTTGAAGAGCGCGGTAGGAACGGTGTTGTTAACGATTTTGATCATGCCACCGCCGACCAGCTTTTTATATTTCACCAGAGCGAGGTCGGGCTCGATGCCGGTGGTGTCGCAGTCCATCATGAAGCCGATCGTACCGGTGGGCGCGAGGACTGTGACCTGCGAGTTGCGATAGCCGAATTTTTCGCCGTGGGCGAGAGCGTCGTCCCAGCACTGCTTGGAAGCTTCGATCAACTCGGGCAACTGCGAGGCTGCGGAGCCTCGCTCCGCCGGACGGCCGAGGGCAGCCGTCCCCCCATGGCCATTGCTGGTTCCGATGGCGTTGACCGAGGCACGGTGCATACGGATGACGTCGAGAAATGGCTCGCGGTTGATGTACCAGCCGGGACAAGCCCCCCCGGGCATGACTGAGGAGCTTCGCTCCCCCTGGACGGGCGAGACGCCCGTCCCCCCACGAGCTGCGCCGAGGTCGGCTCCCAGATTCGTCTCGGCGAGCGTTTTCTTGGTGATCTCTGTCGCTGGCGCCAGCGGCTCGCACAACTCGGCGACGCGCGAAGATTGCAGATACGCTTCGCCGCACATGATTGCTGTCACGCCGGCGGCGTAGTCACGACCGGCATCGGAGTCATAGGGAAGCCCCGCGGCCATGAGTAGCGCGCCGAGATTGGCGTACCCCAAGCCAAGCGGACGGTAGTCATGCGAGTTGCGCATGATCTGCTCGGTGGGATATCCAGCGTTGTCGACGATGATTTCCTGCGCCGTGATCAGAATGTCGACCGCATGGCGATAGGCTTCCACATCGAACGTACCGTTAGGCGCGAACTTCAGCAGGTTCAGGCTGGCCAGGTTGCAGGCTGAGTCGTCAAGAAACATGTATTCGCTGCACGGATTGCTCGCGTTGATGCGCGCCGTGTTTTTCGACGTGTGCCACCGGTTGACGGTCGTGTCGTACTGCATGCCGGGATCGCCGCAGTGCCAGGTTGCTTCGGAAACTTTGTGCAGCAGTTCTTTGGCCTTGTAAGTCTTCATTACGTGGCCGTCGATCACAGACTTGGTCGAGAAATCGGTGTCGCGCACGACGGCGTACATGAAGTCGTCGGTGACGCGAACGGAGTTGTTCGCGTTCTGGAAGAAGATCGACGAGTAGGCGTCGGAGTCTGGATGCGAGCCGTCGTATCCCATGGCGACCAGCGCGTGGGCCTTGGCTTCTTCTTTCATCTTGCATTCGATGAAGTCTACGATGTCGGGATGGTCGACGTTGAGGATGACCATCTTCGCCGCGCGGCGCGTTTTGCCGCCGGACTTAATCACGCCGGCAAAGGCGTCGAATCCTTTCATGAAGCTGAGCGGACCGCTGGCCGTGCCGCCGCCGCTCAGGCCTTCGGTCGACGAGCGCAGCGGAGAAAGATTGGTGCCGGTGCCCGATCCCCACTTAAAGAGCATGCCTTCGGTTTTGGCGAGCGTGAGGATCGAGTCGAGCGAATCTTTGACCGAGTTAATGAAGCAGGCGGAGCACTGCGGTTTCGTATATCCGGTGACGCCGAATTCGACCTGCTGCGTCTGCGGATTCCAGTGCCAGTTGCGGCCATCGGAATTCGGCTCAATGCGATCGCATCCGACGTTGAACCAGACGGGCGAGTTGAAGGCGGCGTATTGACGAATGAGGATATGTACGAGTTCGTCGTGGAATGTCGCGCCGTCTTCGGCCGTTTTGAAATAGCCTTGGGCAAGTCCCCAGTCGCGGATGGTTTCGGCGACGCGGGAGACGAGCTGGCGGACTCCAGTCTCGCGCTCGGGGGTGCCGAGGCGTCCATGAAGATATTTCGACGCGACGATGTTGGTCGCGGTCATCGACCAATCTTTGGGGACCTCGACGTCTTTCTGCTCGAAGATCACAGCCCCGTGGGCATCGGTGATCTGCGCCGTACGCAGTTCCCATTCGACTTCGTCATAGGGAGACACGCCCGGCTTGGTGAACAGACGGCGAAACGACAGGCCCGGGGCTTTCTTCCTCTGAACCTCGTTCTTCTGGAGCTCAGAACCAACCTTCGACGAAGTGGCGGAATTGACGGCTGCTGCGGTTACGGTTTTGGATTCGGGCATTCAGGTCTCCCTTGATTAGATTCTATGCGGCTTGCACCGATTCGTCGTCCTGGCCAGCGGACGGGCGAGTCGGGATTGCGGAATCGATGAAAAAAGCCATTGTTTTCGAGCCAAAACCCAAGGCCTTTTCTCTTTCTTCGTTCTCTCACCATGACGGATGCCGGCAAAAGACCACTTTGCTCACGGCACGGCTGAGGTCTTTTCAAGGTTTCTTGGCGAGAGCGGGGCAGGCGGAACGTACTCGGTGGCGGGTGTGAGCTCCAGCGAGGCGGCGAAGTGCGAGCCGATGCCGCTTGCCCTTTCGGCGGTGTCGTTCAGCCATTGCGTGAGCGCGCTATGGATCTGGCGGCGCTGGTGTCGGTCTTCGATAATGACGAAGCGAATGAAATAGCGTCCGGAGTTTAGGGCAATGCGTAAAGGATTCTGTTTCGTCAGCATGCGGTCGAGAACGAAGGCCATATCGTCATCTTCAAAAAAATGCGTCACCGCGAGCATTCGACGGTTTTCAGCACCTGAAGCCGCGCCCTCGTGAATCGCGCGATCCGGCGCGGCTGAACCCGTGCCCTGATACGGATCAGTTGCGCCGGACGCTGCACCAAAGCGCTGCTCTTCTACGGTCGCTCCGAGATTAGCGATTTGTTCTGCCAGGGCGAAGACGCCTGGCTTGCTGGGAACCTGTAGCAGGCTATGATGCGACTCGCAGCGGAACCAGCGGGACCAGCGCAGACGGCGGTAGTCCACCGGACGGTCAAGACCATGTCGAACCAGAGATTCCGAGACAAGACGAGTCAGACCTTCCATTTACGGGCTCCTGCTTGCGAAACTTTTTCTGCCGTGATGCCAGATCCCGAGCAGATGCTCTTGCCCGGGATGAGAACTGTTAGTGCGGCAGCTTTTGACCTTCTGTGCGTTCTTTCGCGCTCCGGGGGAGGGTCGGAGAACGGTCACCGCACGTTCGCTCCCAACACTCGAAATTCTCGTTCGAATGACGGAAGGCTAAGGTTGACGTCGCGGGTGCGCAGGCATTTCGAATGTCGGCGGACACCCTTACCTCGCTAGGCGCGGAGTGTCCGCGCCGGATAAGCCGAAAAGTCCGGTCCCAGTTCCTGGTTCGCTGGTCGACTGAGTCACCTCTGGCTCGATCGACCGAGCCGAATTCTTCTCTCTTCAATTCTGGAAACCCCACCCCATTCCCGTGAGGCGAAATTTCCATGCTTGGGATTGCAAACTTACTCCTGCTTATGGGGCCTGTCAAGAGGGAAGCACCATATATTGTATCTCTAGCAATGACGGGCTTGGTGCGCGGTTAAGACCCTATTTTCCACATCAACCACGGGAGACGGGCCAGACGGCTTGTCTTGAGTTTCGCAGTGGTCAGGGCTGGGGACAATTGCAAATCGGTTCCGACCTGTTAATCGGCTGTGCCAAATTGCAGAATTCTGTGCATGTTTGTGGGAAGTAAGATTGCACTGCTTTCAGCCCCAGAGAATGGCGCCAATGAGTCCCTTAACGCGGCCCTCAAACAACGAGAATCCTCAGCCTGACGTGGCCGACGTCCCAGACCTCCACAGGCAACCGAGCGGATCATTGCCAAGCGGGCCAACCGTAGAACGCAAAACTCCGAAATGCTCTTTGACAACCAAATCTCGCTTGCTAATGCCTTGCAGCTCAGGATGTTGCCGCTTAAGTGATTGCAGCCTATAAATGAAATCGCAAACGTGACCCACCATTCCATGAGATCGAGGGTACACCCACAGTTTTCGTCGGCCCTCATCTTCCGTGGTCTATCCTCGGTCCGGTCCAAAGAATCACCACCTCCCAAGCTCTTGCGCTTGACTCCGACCACCACCGGAGATTTCCCCGGGGGATCGCTGCATTTTCCCATCCGATTTCCGGCATGCCCGTGGCATTTCGCAACCGGCGCCCAACATTCCTCATCTAGGTATGTGGCAGCTAACCCGCAGGGGATCTTGCGCTTCGGTCGGCATGCGACTTGAACAAACTTTACTCTTCCTCACCACTCTTTACGTCGCTGCGCCGCACCTGCTTCATCCTTGATAATGAAAACTCGGGGGCGAAGGAAGCCTTGAACAGAAAGACTCGGTCGCTGAAATACCTAACGTGCGCCTGCCTTGGCGCGGCGCTGGTTCTCATTACCGCATGCACATCGCGAAAGCCTTCTGCGCCGGTCGATGGCGCTGCTGTCTTCCAGAACAAGTGCGCCAGTTGCCATCGTCCGGATAGCGGCTCGAAGGCTCCGCTCCCCGATGGCTTGCGCCAGATGTCACGTGAGTCGATTCTCGCCGCGCTCGAAACGGGCAAGATGAAGTGGGAAGGCCGATGGCT
>JASHRE010000656.1 GCA_030037515.1 Candidatus Sulfotelmatobacter sp. | reverse complement strand
TCAGGCGGAAGCAGGCGCACATCCACTTGCATGCCGCTGCGCACGTGGAAGCTGATCTTGTTGTCGCCGCTGGCGATTAAATCAATGAGCGGCGGATATTGCGCGACATAGGCGATGGCCTTCTGTCGATCAGCTTCCGAGCAACAGGCTTTCCCGGTGACGAGAATATCGAGATCGCCAACCGTCTCGCGTCCGCGGCGGAGGGATCCGGCCGGGGTGATTCTGTCGAAGCCAGGATATTTCTTCAGATATTCGGTGAGTTTCTCGCATTCGATTTCGGCGGTGTCGATCAGATGGCGGCCGCCAATGCGGCGATAATCCTGGATGGCCTTCAGTAGCTTCGCTTCGTGCTTTTCGCCCATGCGCGGCAGGATGCGAATCTTGCCCTCACTGGCGAGCTTTTCGACACCGTCAATATCCGAGACTTTGTAAGCGCTCCAAATCAGAGCGATGGTCTTCGGGCCGAGGCCCTGAATCTTCAGCAACTGCAGCATTGAGGGATGGTATTTCTCGAGCAGTTCGGCCTGCACGCCGAGCTTGCCGGTTTCGAAAAGTTCTTTTACGTTCTGCAGCATGCCCTTGCCGATGCCCGGGATGGCGAGAACTTTCTTCGGTTCGGAAATGATGTCTTTGATCGCCTCGGGATGGTTCTCGATGGCCTGCGCCGCGTTGCGATACGAGCGAATGCGAAACGAATCCTGTCCATCGATTTCGAGCAGGTCGGCTGTTTCGTAGAGGATGTTGGCGATTGCCTTGTTATTCACCGACTAAAGATAAACAAGATTGGGTGGGAAGGGATAGCGGTCAGACGATGATACAGCTCGTGGACTAGGTATGCATCTCCCCCCGCCGCGGACCAGGAGCGCTGCTGGAGAGCGAAGTAGCAGCACTGCGCGCAGCCCAGAAGTCAGCTACGTGACTAAGTCAGCTACGCGACTTTTGTGACGTTTGCGGCCTGTGGCCCTTTCTGGCCTTCGGCGATCTCGAACTCAACCTGATCACCTTCCTGAAGGCTCTTGTATCCTTCGGAGCTGATCGCGCTGTAGTGCACAAACACGTCGGGGCCATCTGCGCGACCGATGAACCCATATCCTTTAGCGTTGTTGAACCATTTAACGGTTCCTTTCAGACGTTCCACGAAAGTCCCCCTCTTGCCACGTCCTCGGGGGCGAGGACGTGTCCCACATCCAAAAGTTTGGATGCATTTTGTAACCCGAGAGGTAGGCTGTCAAGCTCATGTGGACCTTAAAGTTCTTTCCGAACCAAGATAGGTCAAAAACTGTATAGCCCAGAGCTGAAACGGTTTAGTGCATCTACTTTTGGATAACTTTTTTCAGATTGTCACGGCGGCGTCCCGACATGTGATCGAGCCAGAGCACCGAAGAGATGGTTTTCGCGTCCCGAATCGTGCCGGCGAGGACCATGTTCACCGCCGCCGGCAGAGAGACGAATTTCTTGTAGATCACCTCGTCCTCTTCGGGATGCGCCTGCCCGGCGTGAAGGCCTGTGGCGAGATATACCGACATGGTCTCGGCGACGAATCCGGGGCTGGCATAGAAGTGCAGTATTCGCCGCCAACGGTCGGCGGTGTAGCCGGTCTCTTCGAGCAATTCGCGTTGAGCGGCGTGAAGCTCACGCTCGCCAGGATCGATGCGTCCGGCAGGCAACTCCCAAAGATAATCGTCGGCAGCATGCCGGTATTGCCGCTCCAGCAAGATGCGCGGCTTTTTGCCGAAATCGACCGCGAGCACGACGACCGATCCGGAATGATGCACGAGATCGCGGCGGACGCGGACGCCTCCGGGTTCCTGGACGTGATCAGTGCTGACCCAAAAAACAGGTCCGCGATAGACGGCGTGGGAAGATAGCAGACGTGCGCGCGGGCGCGATTGGCGGCGAGCGGAGGATTTCGACATGGAGACAATATAGCAAGCGAGAGATCGTATGGCAGACTTCAGACTCGCAGTTCTCCTTGGCGCTGTCATCCAGAGACCGGCGCCGTTTGCCGCCGAAGGACCTGTGCCAGGTTGTTTGCAGCATACGTGCTGCGGGCCGGTTGCAGAGGTCTGCCGCCGCAAACAACGCGCCTCTGCAGGATGACAACTTGATTCTGCTATGCTGCCCGGCATGGCGCGTCCTGAAAGACGCATTGTCCCAGCAGGTGAAAGTCCTGTCTCGGTAAGCGCCGGAGCGCATGGTGGCAGATTCCGGTCGCGAGGAGAGTTCGGAGCGGCTAGGCGGAGTGTCAAAAGTCCTTGTAGAAGTGGGGAGCAAATCAGCGGGCTGCAACCCTAAGTGAACGCAATAGCCTCTACAAAGTATCATCCGAAAGGGTTGGGAGAGCCGAGCTTCTCATATCACGGCGAAGGCAACAGACAATGGCCAAGCCCCAAGGCGACGAACAAACTCCGAGCGCGCATACCAGGGATTACCCGTAAGCGGCAAGCGGGAAAGCGGTGAAGCGGCTGATCGTGGAACTCAATCCCGTGCTCGAGGCTGAGAAAATTATTTCCGCACAGGCACGCACGGTTTGAAAGGGGATGCAATGGAAACGGACCAGCCTCGCTGATACCGCGCCATCATCCACCAATGAAAGCGAAACCGGTGATCGCGATAGTCGGAGCAGGAAACTTAGCGAACGCTCTCGCGGCGTCGCTTCATGCGGTGGGCTACACAATCGAAGGCGTCGTCGCCCGTTCGAGCGTCACTTCGCGAGCGCGAGCACGAAAGCTGGCGCAGGAAGTCGGCGCGCGTCCCTGGACGGCATGGCCACGCGATCTGCGAGCGGGCGTTGTGTGGTTTTGTGTTCCGGATGGCGAGGTTCGGAGAGCGGCGCAGGCGATCGCCGACAAAATGGATTGGATGGGCAGAGTTGCGTTGCATTCGAGCGGCTCGTTGACCAGTCGCGAACTAGATATCTTGCGCCAGCGGGGCGCGGCGGTTGGATCGGTGCACCCGTTGATGACGTTCGTTCGGCGCTCGCGGCCGCTGCTTACAGGTGTTCCCTTCGCGATCGAGGGAGATGTTAGGGCTGTGCGGGTTGCTCGGCGGCTGGTGAAAGATCTGGATGGACGGCCTTTTCCAATTCGAAAACGGGAGAAAGCTGCGTATCACGCCTGGGGAACGTTTGCGTCTCCGCTATTCACGGCGCTGCTGGCGACGGCGGAACAAGTCGCTGGTGCGGCTGGAGTACCACAGAGACAGGCGCGGGCGCGCATGATTCCGATTCTGCGACAAACCCTGGAGAATTACGCAACCTCTGGCCCGGCGGCCGGTTTCAGCGGCCCCATCGTCCGCGGCGACGTTGAGACCGTCATGCAGCATTGGCGAGTGCTGCGCCGTATTCCCGCAGCGCGGGAAGTTTACCGTGCGTTGCTTCTCGCCGCACTTCGCCATTTGCCGGCGAAGAATCAGGCGCGGCTCAGGCGCGCTGTGCGGGCGTGACTTCCACCTCGCGCTCCAGCCGCTTTTGCCGCAAAGTTTCCACGAGAAGATATCCGAGAACCGCGCATGTCGCGAGCGGGACAGAGGCCGCGGCGTGGAAGGGAAGCAGCCATACTCCGCGTGCAAAAAAAATCGGATCTGATAGAAAAGCGCGCGCTGCCAGCAGGGGAAGGACGACGATCCATTGCCAAAACAAAACGAGCGTGGCTGCGCTCAGGACTACGCGAAATGTCCGGCTGGCGGTGGCGGGCTCACGCCACCTGCATGCAATCCAAAGAATTCCCGGCAGCAGGATCACGTGGTCGTAGACGGCCTGGCCGGGCAAGAGCGCGATCGAAGTCAGCGCGAGAAGCAGACTGATCGTCAGCGCGAACAACGACGAGCCGGTCCCGACGTTTCGCATCCTCCACCCCAAAACCAGCGCGGCTGCCAGCAATACCACGATGAGGGGTGGCCCGAGATGCGGCCCCAGCCTTGGGCCGAGCGAGTACGTGATCAGCGGTGGCGGGGAATAGCGGCCATATCCCGAAAGAACCCGAAGCCAGTCTGCGATCCAGTTCGGCCAAACGATCAGCGAAGCAATTTGGAGCGTCGCGGACCATCCAAGCATGCCGATCAGAAAAACGCGACGCTCTCGCCAGCGGGAAGCCGCCCACAAAACAAGATAGGCGGCAACGACGACCGACATTTGCGGCTTGATGAAAGTGAACGCAAACAGACTGCCAGCCAGAAACAGCCGATCTCTGACCAACGCCGCGAATGACGCAGCGAGCAGAAATCCGACGATGAGGCCGGGTTGCGCCGCGAACAGGCCTTCGAGTACGGCATAGCTTGAGAGTGTCAGCAGCAGCGCAATGGCGAAGAACTGAGGCGATACAACAACTCGCAATGCCCGCAGCCAGAGAGCAATGCTCAGCGCCGTCAGAGCGCCGAAAGCGATAGCCAGCGCGATGCGAACCGCCGTAAATGAAAGCAGAGCGAGCGGCCAGAACAAGACATCAACGTATGCGGGGTAAGCGAATTCACGGTAGTGGGCGGCGGGATCGGCCGCACTCCGCGCTTCGAGCGGATGCCCGAACAATCCCGCCTGGATCGCGCGTGTCACCTCGGTGCTGTACGGATTGCGATGATGGAGCAGCGCTTCGCGCGACGTCAGCCAAACGGGATAAAAATCACCGCCGAAAGAATACCCACCGCCGAGGCCTTCGGCTGCATGACGTGCGATCGCGCGCGGAATGAAAATTCCGAGATGATAGTAGGTCATCCCCAGCGAAGCGATCAGAACGACGAGAACAGCCATGCCGCGGCCACGCTGGGACAAATTGCGCATTATTCGGAAGACGTGAACAGGTGTCCGAGCTTCTCTTTTTTTGTCTTCAAATATTCTTCTGCGTACTCGCTGGGGGCGACCTCGCACGGCACGCGTTCGACCACGCGGACACCGGCTTTTTCGAGGGCCTCGACCTTGTCGGGGTTATTCGACAAAAGACGCACGCTCGTCACTCTGAGCGCCTTGAGAACCTCCGCCGGAAGCGTGAAGTCGCGTTGATCGGCTTTGAAGCCGAGGCGCTCGTTGGCTTCGACCGTGTCGAGACCGGAGTCCTGCAGTTCGTAAGCTTGGAGCTTCGCCATCAGGCCGATGCCGCGTCCCTCTTGCTGCTCGTAGATCAGAATGCCTGCGCCTTCGCCGGCGATCATGGAGAGTGAAAGCTCGAGCTGTTGGCGGCAATCGCAGCGTAGAGAATGAAAAACGTCGCCCGTCAGGCATTGCGAATGCACGCGCACAAGAGGAGGACGCGATTTTAAATCACCCATCACCAACGCAACCGCTTCTTCGACCCGCTGATTTCCATCCTGACCGACCCGCGCACGAAAACCGTGAATACGGAAATTTCCCCAGCGCGTAGGAAAGTCTGCGGATGCGACCTGTTCGATTGCCTTTTCGTTCACTGTTTAATTATAGCGGGCAGAGAGGGCTGTTTGAGATCACGAGCGCAACTTGCTCCAACGGCTCGAACGAAACAAAAAGGGCCGCCACATGCGGAGAGTCACGATGCTTCATGCATGCGCAATTTCATGCCAGTGCTGAGTGCATGAAACGACCACACAGCGGTCTTGTGCAAGGCTATCCGCGCGCTTTGAAGGGAAAGATGGCATCTTGCTTAGAAGGGATCGGCGAACCGTTGCGCGTGGCGGGATGAAAATGCCAGTTTTCGAGCGCAGCGAGGCATTTGCTGTCGATGTCGGGCCCAAGACTTTGCAGCACCGTCTTCTTCACGATCTCTCCACGCTCGTCGATCGTGATTTCGATGACCTCATTGCCAGCTACTGCTGGCAGCTGCCACGGGTACACGACCGGGTCCGAAGTCTGGGCGGGCAGGGCCGGCATCAGTTCCTCGCCATAGAGTTGGCCCCGCTGCAGCGTTCCATAGGGAAGGCCGGCTTGAATGCCGTGGCCGTCAGCAGAGAGCGTCTGCGACGCCGAATTGTCGTGCTTCTCGGTCACAGCATGTGGCAACGGTTTTCGGAACTGCGCTTGCTGCCGAGCAGTGAAAATGAGCGACCGTGGTCCGAAACGCTGATTACGGTAACGTTCCGATGCAGTTTCTGACGAACTGTGTCGGCTCTTATCCGGAGATTTGGTCGCCCAGTACAGCCGCGTGATCGAAGTTCCGTTGTGGCCTATCGCGACTGAACGAGGATTGAGCAGAATGGCTTCGGGTTCACGCAGGAGAAAGGCAAGGATGGCGCTGTGGAACGCGATCGAACCCATCAGCAGCCAGCGCTGCCGACGGGCGGTTGCCGTGCTCAATTGGGCAAACAGGTCAAACCCCGGTGCGGCGGAAAAATGCGTCTAACTGATTTAGACTCCTGAAGACGGCGTTCGTCAACCAAAAATGTCTTTCTTCGTGGGTCTTTTGGAGGCCATCGCTTACGGCCTTTGGGTGCCGCAGCGCTCACAGCGCTGCGATTAAAGCGCGCGTTGTCCCTCGAGGGCGGAAGCTCCATCGTTTTCTATTCCAAAGAAGGCCAGGATCGCAATGCTGAAGCATCGCGCTACCCAAAACCAAGAAGGACGTTCGGGCTTTTGTGGTTAGTCAAGAGGCTATCTGTTTTGCGGCGGAAATTGGTGGCGAACTGGCGAGGCTGCTAAAATACTCAAGCGATTCCACTCGTAGTGGGGCTATAGCTCAGCTGGGAGAGCGCATCGTTCGCAACGATGAGGTCGTCGGTTCGATCCCGACTAGCTCCACCAATGCTTTCAACGTTTTGCCGTTCATTTTCCGCTCAATTCCCGTACACAGTACCCGATTTATTGTACCGATACCGTACCGGATTCTGTAC
>JASHRE010000655.1 GCA_030037515.1 Candidatus Sulfotelmatobacter sp. | reverse complement strand
GCCAATTCTGCCCGAGCACGCGCGCGCAGAGCTTGTCGCGGCAGTTGTGGCGGTTGATTATGTGACGATATTCGCTGAGCCGAATGTCGAGGCGCTGCTTGACGAGCTTCGGCCCGACGTTCATGCAAAAGGCACGGATTACACCGCCGAAAATGTGCCGGAACGCTCAGTTGCGGACCGGCTTGGGATTCGAGTGGCAATCGTAGGCGATCCGAAAGATCATTCCAGCAGCGAGATCATCCGTTCCCGACTTGCCCCGAGGTTGGAGTGATTGCAAGCTCGCACGTGACGCCACCACCGGAACCCATCCTCATCGTCCGTCTCGGTTCCATGGGAGACGTCATCCACACTCTGCCCGCCGTGCAGGCCCTGCGCAACGCATTTACCGAAGCCGCTGTCGGCTGGCTTGTTGAACAGCGCTGGGCCGAACTGCTCTGCGCGCCGGGAGCGCCTATGCGCGGTCCGCGATCGCCCTTGCGGCCGCTGGTCGATTGGGTTCATACCGTCGATCTGAGAGGATGGAGAAAGTCTCTGTCAACGCTTCTGACGATTCAGCGGATCGCACGCGTCTGGAATGACGTGCGCAGCACGCGCTATGACATGGCAATCGATCTGCAAGGCGCGATTCGCTCCGCCATTCTGGCGCGCTTGTCCGGAGCAGGGACGGTTTGGGGCCCAGCTCAACCCTGGGAATCTCCAGCCAGCATGTGGTACACGAGAGTCGCCATCACGCGGGGCGCACACGTGATCGAGCAGAATCTTTCGATCGCCGAAGCCGTGACTCAAACGAGGCTAAGGATGCCGCGCGTGCAGTTTCCTCGCCACCGCGCAACCGAAGATCGCATCGACTGCATGCTCACAGAAATCGGCGTGCACGCTTTTGCAGTTCTGAATCCCGGCGCAGGATGGGGAGCCAAGCGCTGGCCCGCAGAGCGCTTCGGCTCGGTCGCGACATCGCTCGCCCGCGACGGCGTGCGGTCAATCATCAACTGCGCTCCGGGGGAAGAACAACTGGCTCGGGAAACGCAGGCTGCGAGTGCGGGCGCAGCAACGCTGCTGGAAACTTCCATCACAGAGCTGATTGCGTTGATGCGCCGCGCGAAGCTTTTCATCGGCGGGGATACCGGACCGTTGCACCTCGCGGCGGCTCTCCGCGTCCCCGTGGTTGCCATCTTCGGACCAACCGATCCCGCGCGGAACGGTCCTTACGGCACACGCAGCATCGTCCTACGCAATCCGGCGAGCCGAACGAGTCACACCAGGCGCTCCGAGCCGGACGAAGGATTGCTCGAGATCAGCGTGGAAAACGTAGTCAGCGCCGCTCGCCAGCTGCTGCACGATTCGGCGGAGCGAGCGCATGGCTGAGTCGCGCCGTGACGGGCCGAAAAGCAAATGGTCGAGAATCGCCCGGCGTATTCGCGTACCGTTGGGATTTGCCTTTGCCCTTCTCTACATCTGGCTTGCCCGTCCGACATGGCCTTCCCTCGGTCTCGGAGCGATCGCAATTCTGTCGGGACTTCTCATCCGGGCGCTCGCTTCCGGCCACGTACGCAAGAACGAAGCGCTTGCGACAACCGGCCCCTACGCGTACACGCGCAATCCGCTCTATCTCGGGTCGCTCCTGATTGGTGTGGGATTCGCCGTCGCCGCTCGCAACTGGTGGATCGGCCTCGGGTTGGTGGTTATGTTTTTCGCGATCTACTTACCTGTGATCTACGGAGAGGAGAATTTCCTGCGCGACAATTTCCCGGAATTTAACGATTACGCCAAGCGCGTGCCGCGCCTGCTACCGCGCTTGACGAGGGATCGCCCAGCGCGCGATGAGGTCCTCTTCTCGACGGAGTTGTACCTGAAACATCGCGAGTGGAATGCTCTGTTGGGCACAGCCGCAATGATCGTGGCGTTAGTGCTCAAGCTTCTCTGTCTACGAACCAGCTAGCCCATGACAGCGAGCGCTAACCTTAGTTAGGGATGCCCCGGCATGAAGAAATCCACGAGGTTGCCGTCGGGCTCGCGGAAATAGATTGAGCGTGTGGCCCACGGCTATGTTGTGGGCCCCTTCACCCACCCAGGATTTCACGATGGGGTGCAGCCTCCCGTACTCGGCCCTCGACGTTGGCAACCCGGAACTCCAGAGTCGCGCTGTGGTTTTGTCCCGCTGTAGCGGAGCCGGGAATATATTTTTCCTGTGCGGCAGCTGAGAACAACGCGAGCGCCTCGGCCGTGGTGCGCAATTCTACACAATCGTCCCCTGATTTCTGCGCAGGAATTCCGAGCATCCGCTCATAAAGCGTTCCGAGTTTCTGGATGTCGTTGGCGATCAGACAGGTGTTAAGCAGCACGGAATCTGCCCGGTCGTCGGCACTTTGACCTCAGCCCGGATAGGAATCGGTTTTGCCGGGGGTGCTTGCAAGCACCAAAGATAACAACGGCGAAGGTCAGAATTAGGAAAACTGCCCCGCGCACGCTTATTTTCATCATCGTGCCGGCCTCAGCGTTGGACGCTCACTTCTGCGCTACCAGCTGCTTGGCGCGGCTCAGCTCCGGACGCGCCGAGCTCCCGCCCTCACACGTCTTCACGAGCAGAGCGTAATATTCCTCGGCGTCACTCTGCTTTCCGGCTTCTTCCGCGGCACGGGCCGCTCCATAGAGTCCGTTAAATCGGTTGGGATTCAGCTTCAAATCGGTTCGATATTCCGCCAGCGCTTCTTGCGGCCGCTTGGCTTCGAGCAACAGATCGGCCAGCAATTCGTGAGCTGGAAGATATCCCGTACTGCTGAAGCCATCGGTTTCCTTTTCGGCAAGCGGCTTCAGCAGCTTGACTGCTTCGTCGTCTTTGCCTTCGACATGGGCGATCCAAGCCTGTGGCTCCGCGATCTGGCGGTCGAGAAAATCAGCGTCCGCTTTGCGGTTTTTCTCGCGCCACAATTTTGCGACCGCTTGCACTTCCTCGATATCCTTCTGCGCGCCCGCGACGTCTCCCGAACGCGCAGCCCCGACCGCACGGGCAAGATATGTCTCCGAGCGGTAATCCGGATCGTTGGAGACTGGAGCCAGCGAAGCCGCCTGTTTCCAGTCGTGCAACTCCAGCACGTAGCTGGCCTCGAAGCGCGCTTCCGACGAGAGCCGCACGTCGAAATCCATCCCATACATGTTCTGTATCGGCGGCATCGCCTTCACCTCTTCGATGATCTTCGCCGCTTCATCTTCGCGCCCGCTCTGCAGGTAAGCGTACACAAGGAAGTCCATGGCGTGGAACTGATGGCCTTCGCCGCCCATGCCCATCGCCGCAGTTTTGCGCGTCGCGGCAATCGAAGCCAGGTTGGAGCTGATATCGTCCTGCCACAATCCCACGCGGGCAAAGATGTGCGAGGGCATATGCAGCGCATGCGGAGCTGCAGGCGCGATCTGCGCGTAGCGGCGCGCGGCGGGAATGCCTAGCTCCGCCAGTTGCGGCGTGTCGTAGGCGTGGATCAGATAATGCGGAACTCCGGGATGGTCCGGCTCGAGCACGAACAGTTTCTCGAGGATCGCAGCGGCTTCCTTGCGATGCTCCATCGTTTCGTCGGAAGACAACAGCGAAAGCGCGTAAAACGCGGCCGCTTCGTGATCGTCAGGGTACGTTTCGTAGAGCTTCTTCATCGCGGCGGAATACGCCTTGGCGCGGGCGGCGTGATTGAGCTTGTTGGAATGGCTGTAAAACGCGGCGATGGCTGCGACGTAGGCTTGCTCGCGCGGGGTGGACTTCAGTTTGTGGGCGCGTTTCGCCTCGCTCAAGCCGCGCGCGATGACTTTTGCGTCCGGCTCATTCCAAAGCTCATGCCACAAGCTCATCGCGATTCCCCAATGCGCCATGGCGCAATGCGGATCGTCCTTCGCGACATCGACGAATTCTTTTTCCGCCTCCTCGTACCAGAAGGAATGCAGCAGTGCGACTCCGCGCTCGAAGGGCTTCTGGACCGAGGCATCGCAGGAAATCGCGAAATGCACCGTTCCCAGTTGAGTCTCGTTGAGTGCGTCGTGATGATGTGGCGTTTTTTCGTCGTCGGCTAGAGCGATGAACACGCAAAGAACAACTAGGGCGAGCATACATGCCAAATGTTTCATAAGAACCCCGCTGAGTAGGGAGTCTAAATCGAATCGCTTCCCGAATCCGAACGCTGGGGAAAATTATTTTCTCAGGGGCCGGTTTGGTGGCGTGCCGTGAAGTTTCATTTTGGAAAGAAGTATACTCCACTGGGGACCGATTCATTGGCGCCATGTGGCGGCGATCGCCCGCTCGGGAAAATCAAAAAGCACGTCATACGCGGGAGACAGGTTCGTGGCGGAACCGACAACCTCATAGCCTTCGCTTCCCCATTCCTAACCGAGCGAGAAGAAATGCTCCTTGTCGTAGCCTTCGGTCGCGGCGAGGTACCGGGTGCGGGCGAGAATGTCGCCGAGACTGTCGTGAGTCCAGAGCGCGCCGCCCTGCATCGCGGGAGAATGTCCGGAGCCCATGGGGATTTCGGATTGTCGGAGAGCGGATGGGCGAGCTGTCCCTGCGCATTGAGGGCGGTCGTAAATCACGAGAGGGACTTCGTACTTGCCGCGAGGAAGCTTCAACAAATCTTCTTGCTCATCACGCACAAAGAATATTCCCAACAATCCGGCGAAAATATTCAAACGATTAATGCCGAGCGCGGGATCGTGATACCACAATATGGTGGCATCCTGACGACTCGGATAATGGAATAGTGCCGATTTGCCTGGCACATGCCAGTTCTCCGGGTATCCACGGCTACGCGGCGGGGCCCTTGCGCCATGCAGATGAACGATTACGGACTTCGCGCTTGTCGAGCTCGGCGCCGTGAATCGTCTGGTCGATGCGCGGGAAATGCTTGGCAGGCAACTCATTGGCCCACTCTGACGAGCAATCCCTTGGCCGCTGCGGGTCTCGAAAATCGGCCGGGGCGACGTCGACGCAAATTCCCATAAATTGGTCGGCTTAAGGTCGCGATGCAGGTTGTACTCGAATTGCCGCATTGCAATTTTGTAGTAAGGAAGGTTTTGCTTGGGTTATCGGGGTTTGGTCTTTGACCGACCGGCTGGGCCGTCCCCAGGAAAGGGAGCGGATCCACAAATTTCGTGAGAGTGGCCGGGCTCGGTTGCGATGGCGATCCCCAAACGTTCGAACCGGGGCCCACTTGCCCGAGAGTGCGGCGAGCGGCGACCGAAGCAGCCATCAAGCCAGCGCGCGCAAGAAATCGTCGTCGACTGATCGCCATATCGTTTTTGCTTCGTGCGTCGACGACGGCCGAGAATCCTGGTTTTGATTGTTGGCGAAACTTCTGATGCTGGATCTTATCAAGAACGGCGTTCTGATCGCGATAATTGCGCATGGACTGATCGGGATTTCGCTGGTCTGGGACAAAGTGCTGCTGAAACGCCGCGGCACGCAAAATCTGTTCGGCTATGTGTTCTGGCTGGGCGCGATCAGCATTTTTGGGCTGGTGCTGATCCCATTCGGTTACAAGACACCGAGCCTCGCAGTAAGTGGCATTGCATTCGCGGCAGGCGCAGCGGATCTGGTGGCCTCTTTCTTCTACTACGCCGCATTGAAGCGCGGGCAGGCTTCCGATGCGCTGGCGGTGATGGGTGGATTCGCACCGGTTGCGACGGCGGCTTTCAGTCACCTGTTACTTCGCAAGCAGGTGGAAGGCATGCAGTTGATCGGATTCGCTCTGATGTGTGCCGGGGGATTCGTCATGTTTTTTTCGGAGAAGTTCCAGCTGAAACGGCTTGTGCCTCCAGTGATCATGGCTGCCGCTCTGTTCGGCCTTGCGAATGTGTTGCAGAAAATGGCGTATGACAGAACGAATTTTGTTAGCGCCTATGTATGGTTCACGATCGGAACGACTGTGGCATCGGCCAGCTTGCTCATTCCACCTTCATGGCGCAGGCAAATTTTCGAAAGCTCGGGCGGGGCCGTACCGCGAAGCAGGTTCTGGTATTTTGTGAATCGATTCGTCGCCGGGGTGGGATCATTTCTGGTCGTTTACGCTATCAGCCGCACATATCCGGATTTGGTTTCGGCGATTTCGGGAGTGCGTTACGGCGCCATCTTCGTCGGTGCACTCCTGCTAACACGGTTAAGGCCACAATGGCTGAAGGAGGATTTCCAAGGCCTGCAGCTGATCACGAAAGTGGTTGGAACTTGTCTGGTTATTACGGGAGTCGCGATTGCCGGAATCACCGGGGGGACGGGCGGGGGTGGGCCAGCGGCTCTGATGATTCCTCATAAAATAGTCGCGATAAGTTTGCCAAGGTGGCACAAAGTAGGTGCTTGCAGGTTATGACATAACAATTCTGCTCACGGCACGAGTGTCGCCGCCAGGATCACCACATCACGATTGCTTGGAAGGGTGATGCTACGCGGAGTTTTGTTTTTATCGAGATCGAACGAGTAAGCGTATCCAAAGAAGTTACGGGAGTCCTTCGATCCATCGTCATTGACGCGATAACTGGCGGCAAAGGCAACGGACTCTCCGGAGAACCTGCGCGGGGAGGACCAGTCGCTGAGATTGCGCGTGAAGGATGCGGAAGAACCGTCAGCATAGGTGATCGTGAATGTCTGCATTTCCTGGTCGCCATTGACGCCGAGTGCAAGCAATTTCAGACTGCTGAACTTTCCCTCGGGGAGGGCGACGGTCTGTCCGGAGACGATGTCGGGAGCATTGGGCGGACCAAGTTTGAAGACGACATCGTCACCGACTTGTTCCGAGCCGAGGGCTTCGCTGGAAAACGAAGAACCGTCTTGGTCGAGACTCGCTTCCGGCATGAAGGTTGCGCCATCGTGGTATATTCCCGTGCCGTTATATGCGCTGGATAAGTCGACCGGAGTCGTTCCAGTTAAAACCGCCGTGACTGCCACAGTTGCAGTGGCACTATGAGTAGTGCTGCCGGATGTACCCGCAATTGTGACATTGTAACTGGCAGGAGTTGCAGAAGCATCGGCGGTGAGCGTCATCAGGCTTGCACCCAGCGCCGATGGCGGATTGAACGAGGCCGTGACGCCTGCGGGTAGGCCGGAAGCAGACAGGGTTGCGGTTCCGCTGAATGCGCCCTTCGGCATCACAATTACTTTAGCCGTCACGCTACGACCTTGCGGAACCGAAACAGGAGAATTCACGGACAAGCTAAAGTCACTCGGTCCTGCGCTGGACGGGAGCACATCGTATAGAGGCTGCGACGGAGTTATAGGCGGATTTTCATTGGCGAGAGAAACAGCGAAAATGCGGATCTTATCGTTATTGGGCAGGGTGAGAGTTTTCGCGCCGGATGGAATGTCGATGGAATATCCGAAGATATAAGAGTAACGATAGCCGACGTTGCTGCCAGACGCATCGTGATGATGATCGCAGTACCACGCGAGATCGGCACGTTTGATGAAGCCGGGTCGCAGACCGATCATGTCGCCGTAGTTATCGTTTGACGCATCGGTCGAACTCCAGATGCGGTCATCCCATTGGCCGATGAATCCCCTCCAGTCTTGAATGTTGAGCTCGGCAGTCTTTCGGCCGACCGCGAACTGCGCTTTCTGATCGCCGTCGCTCGAGGCAGCGAGAATGTAAACACGATTGTAGGCACCGGACGGGAGGTCGATAGTTTGTCCTTTGGCGATGAGGGCGCTCGGAACTCCAGTTTTGGCCGCTGCGAGTTTGAAGTGAACGTCGTGGAAGGTGATTTCTGCCGGCAGCATCTCGGCTGGGTAGGAATTACCCTTTCCATCAAAACCCGCATCGGAAGGGCTGCCATGGTCAGTGGCCGCGGCGAGATCGTAGTGCAACGCAACCGGGATGGAGTGGGTGCTCTCGACCTTGCTTGGCGCCGAACCAAGTCGCAGTGCGAAGGTTCGTGGCTGGTACGCAGCGAATGAAGCCACTACTACTCCCCCGCTGACTTTTGCCGGGCTAACCGGCTGCTCTTGTCCGTTAACTTCGCGGGCCGCGGCAATAGGAGCGGCAAAGGAGATGCGAACACTTGGCTGCGGCTTGCCGTCGAGTTCGACAAGACGGACGATGGTCTCGTCGCTAAGTTCGGCCTTCTTCAGAGCTAGGACTCGAATGCGCGGATTGCTCACCTTAATAAGTGAAAAGGTCCTACCCAGGAGGCCGGAGTGCGGAGATGTTTCGAACGCGATAAGTGGGGCGTTGAGCCGTTGCGCTTGCCAATCGGTCTGAGCTTCGCGCCAGCCTTCCGCATGACCGGCGAGTCCGAACACAAATTCATGATGACCGATATCTTGCGTGCCTTGATCGGCGTAGCCGCCTGCAGTCCCGGGTGTGCGAATCAGGGTTAGCCGAATGGTGTGATCGTTGGGCTTATCGGAGCCGTTTTTACAGTCAGTCAAAATGGTTGCGCCGAATTCGCCGCTCGCGTCGGTGAGGTCGATCCACTGATGTGATGGTACTTCGAACTTTTTGGGCTGGGCGGTTCGACGCTGGATGGTCCCGATATCCCAGTTATAAGTGGCAAGCTCATTCGATGCGGCCAACGGAAATGTCGCTTTCAAATTCGATTCTCGCGTGTTCCAGTCGATCACGTTGCCGAACTCGACTCTTTTGCCGGCATCTCCGGCAGAGAGGCTGATGGTTTGAACGAAGTGAGAACCGGCGGTATCACGCGTAACTTCGACAGACACCCGGACTGGTCCACTTTCGACGATGCGAATCTTCGCGGGACCGGATACGTAAGCTTTCGCAGCAGCCTGCTCCTGATCCCAGTCCATGTTCCAGGCGGGCCATTGCGAGGGATTGTCATAAGAGATGGCGAGGCGGACGGGAGCGGAAAGCAGTTCACGGTTGATCTTTTTATCAAAGATACTGGCGACGTCGCCATCGCCGTTGAGTTTTACCCGGTAGTAATCGTTTTCGAGTTCATCTTGGGACACACGGAGGCGCGACATTGAACTCGCAACTGCGCCCGGCTGCACGTCGTATACGGCGAAGCCGACGGAGGGAACGTTGGCGGAGAAGATGACTTTGCCGTTTGAAATTTGCGCCGGCGAGTCTTTGCCGTCCGGAGCGACGACATGAACTTCCTTGGGCATTGCTTGAGGAAAATCGATCTTGGCTTCAACGAGATCTTCGCGCGCGATATTCAGGGGATTGAAAACGATCAGGGGCACGCCTTTGGTTTCGGTATTGAGAGCAGCGGAAACGCCTTCGCTGGCGCTGGTCAGAACAGCAGCGAATTGATTCATCGCAATGACATCATCGTTCCAGGCAAATTCGTAGGCCCGTGGAGTTGCCGTACCGGCGGCTATGTCATGGAAGTGTCCGCCCATCACGAGAGTCCATGCGTCATTGAGGCGATCGAGTGGATAGGGACGGGCTCCGAGCCACTGCGCGGCCACAGATGCTTTTTCGGCGGCATCGGCCAATAACTCTTCTTTTCGCAACCAGCGTTTTTGATAGGCCTGCGAAGTAAGTGATCCAGCAGAATGGTTTGTGAGTTCCATTTCACCGGTAAAGCGCGGCAGACCTGCGGCTTGTTCGGGGGTGATGTCGAGAAACATCTGGTCAGCTCGGGAGGAAATCACCTGAACCGGACCCTCGCCCACCCTGACTTCGGGCCACTCGGGGTGCGGCTGGCGGCGAAAGAAAAACTGTCCTGCCGGCGGAAGGCTGGCCATGCCGTGGGTCACGATCGCTTCGAGATTTTTCACGGATTCTTCGTCGGGAGTTCCACCGATGTCGCCCGTACCGTAATAGTGATAATCGGTGAAGACGCCAGTGAGCTTGCCGTTTTGCATGACGCGGGCGGCCCAGTCATCCTGATAGCGTTCGAAGTCGTGATCGCGATCGGATTGAGCCAGAGCGTTTTGTTCGCTGCGCAGAGATAAGAATTCCTGAATTTGCTTCGGGTCCATCTGTTCGTGGCTCTGCCGCGCCTGTTGAATTTTCTTCTGCAACTCGCCAACTCGGTTTTGCAAATCCCGGAGAGCCGCGTCGGGTGGTCTTGGCGGCAACGGTTTGCTGAGATCGGTTTCGATTCCACCTCCGTAGCTCCCGGGATTGAGACCGGCCAAAACCGCTTCGCCGTCAGGGCCAACCCAGACTCCAACGTTGAAGGGAGTGCCTTCTGGAGTCTTTTCCAGTGATTCCGGCCCGCCCCCATCGGCCGAGGAACCCCAAACGAGTTTTTGCGTCGAGAATCCTTTCACGCCGGAGTGGGCGAGAATCGTCGGTAAGGAAGCTGGGAACCCGAAGCAGTCGGGCAACATATACTCAGCGCTGGCGACGCCAAACTCCTTTCGAAACCAGTTATTTCCGTAGAGAATCTGCCGGATGATGGCTTCTGCGCTTGGCGCATTGACGTCCCCTTCTTCCATGGACGAACCTGCCGGGAACCAGCGCCCCTCCGCAACATATTTCTTCAGCTGCGCGAAGTCTTCAGGAAAATACTCTTTCATGAAGCGGTAACGATTGGCGCCACTGAAATTGAAAACATAATGAGGATACTTTTCGAACAGCGTGAAGTTTTCCTCCATCGTCTTGCGAATGTATTCGTCAATAACTTGCGGATACTCCCAGCGCCATTCAGTATCCAAGTGGGCATAACCTACGACATAGAGGGTCGGGCGCTTCGACAGATCGGGCTGGCCGGAAGGCGACGTCGTCGACGCGTCTTGCGCCGACCTGCTGGAGCTATTCGTGCTAGCAGATGACGGCTGTTCCGTGCGTTCGAAGGTGCTAACCTGGCCCGCGATCAGTCCGGTAACAAACACGAGGAACACCAAACAGCATCGAATGGATTTCATAAACATCCTTTGATTCAACGGAATGCCTAACGGCCACAAATGAGCCTTACTTACGGTAAGAGGCCATAAACATCCACTTCTGTCCGAGTGCTCAGGTACACCTTGCCATTCGCGATGGTAGGTGGAACAAACTTCACCGCGTTTCCAGCCTGGTCTCGATTATTTGGAGCCTGGCTGCTATCCCAGAGCTCCAAGGTGAGATTTGTGGCATCGTAAGCATACAGGACGGCCGGCCCGAAACATACCGCAGGCGGGGTCTCGTTATCCGAAAAACAGCCCTGAGAACCCGCGCTCGAATTCTGGTTCGCATAGCCATAGGCGCTTTCATCAATTTCCCACACGATGCCATTCGAAGTACCTTGCGAAGAGACCGATGGCGACGATGCAGGGAAGTTATAGTAGTGAGCGGATTCGGAGGTCCAGTTGGGATTGAACTGTTCAGTCGTGGGGTCAAATGAAAACACCTTCAGGTAATCTCCCGAACCGCCGTCCGTGCTTCCGGCCAAATACAAGCTGTTCTGCCAAAAAGCTGGCGTGCCATAAAAACCAGAAGGTGATCCCTCGAACGTTTGCACAATCTGGCTGTTGGTATCGGTGCAAGGGCTATTGGATGGCGGCGCCTGATAGTTTCCCATATTGTCACGGTTTACAAGGTAAACGACGCCTTCTTTTCCGATTTGCACGAGTAAATACTGCGGCAATCCAGGAGCGTTCTGATCTGGCAATAAAACAGGTCCGCCCGCACCCAAGTCGATATCGCTGTTGTAAAGGCATGATTGATCTTCAGGGGTAAAGTAATCAGCGATAGTGAAACCGGTCCCGTTGGGAGTGTTGCCAGTGGCCGGCAAAAGCTTCACAACACTATCGCCGTAGTCATTATTCGCGGGGGAGGGCGACTCGTCAAAGATACCATTGCCGGTGGCTACATAAAGATCATTGCTGCTGTCAATAGCCGGAGCTCCACCTGATGCCCAGATGCCACCTTCGCTGCTGTTCGGTGTACTGTTAAACGCCGCATCCTGCTGCAAGCTCGAGCTATTTGATGGGTTATATGCACTGTACCCCAGCAGCCAGCCATACCACGGTCCGGCATCCTCGTGCGATGACCAGCCTGCAAAGACAATACCGTTATCAAGGGCCAACCCTTGTCGCTGGTTTTCCATTTGTGCAGAGAAATCCACTGTGGTTCCCGGCACTGAAGCCGCAATGGTTACGGGAGAATTCGACCGCTCGTTTCCTGTCGCGAGATCGATCGCGTGTAAACGCTGATAGAACGTACTGGATGAGCCTATTTGCGAGGCGCTAATCAAGTAAATGGTATTGGTACCAGGATCGATGACTGGCGTCCCGGTTACTCCCACCTCTGGCCAAATATCACCTACATAGCACTGACAACCGACGTCATTCCAAAAGACAGAAGTCTCTCCAGTCGAGCCGCCGTGTTGCTGGTCGATAAGGTTTACTTGCCAGTAAGTGACGCATGGACTGGCATCGGCATCGAACGCGAACAGGCTGTCGTGTTGGGTGGCCACGAAGAGTACATTATGGATTCCACCATCAATACTCAAACCTGGCACCCAAAGCGGCTGCGTGTAAACGGCTCCGTCGACCGGACAGGAGAAGAGTTTGCCGAAAGTTGCCGTGTTCACAGTTTGCGGTGACAGTGCGTACTCCTGCGAGTTCACGCCATCTCGGGACGGATCATTGTGATAGGTGAATACTCCGGCTAGATCCGTCACTGCGACGGTAGCGGACGCCGAAACACTGGGATCTGCCACGCTTGTTGCAGTCACGGTGTGGACCCCGGCGGCGGAGGGCGGAGTGTAGAGGCCCGCAGAGTCAATCGTTCCGGTTGATGCGTTTCCAGCAGAGACTCCATCCACGCTCCAAGTTACGCCGAGATTCGTTGCGTTTCCCTGCACGGTTGCGGTGAATTGCTCGGTTTGGGTCGAGGCAACGACGGCTGCGACCGTGGGAGAAACGCTGAGCGTCAAAGTCGCCACGGTTATGTCGACTGTGGCCACTTGTATGAGACTTCCGGAAGTTCCGGTGACGGTAATGGTCGCGGATCCGGCCGAAGCCGAACTATTTGCCGTTAGCGTGAGAACGCTCGTAGCAGTGGTTGGGTTGGGATTGAAAGACGCGGCTATGCCGCTTGGCAAATCCGACGCGGACAGCATGACCGAACCGTTGAAGCCATTCTGAGAATTAACCGTAACCGTGCCGGTGTTATTACCGTTCTGGGCAACATTGAGCATGCTGGGCGCCACTGATAAAGTGAAGGAGGGCGCTGGCTGTACTGTCACGATGATCGAAGTACTCTGAATCAAGGCTCCGGAGGTTCCCGTGATGGTTACAGTCGCAGTGCCGAGGGTCGCTGAGCTACTGACACTCAAAGTCAGCATACTTGAAGACGTCGCAGGATTTGGACTGAGCGATGCCGTGACTCCTGTGGCAAGGTTGGTGGCAGCAAGGCTTACATTTCCGCTAAAGCCGTTACTCGGATTAATACTGATGGTACTTGTAATGCTGGCTCCTTGAACCACACTGACGGAAGCGGGCGCTACGGTAACAGTGAAATTTGGCAGAGCCGTAACGGTGAGATCGATTGTGGCTGTCTCGGTGATCGTTCCCGAGGTGGCGGTCAAAGTGATTGTCGCGGATCCGAGTTTTGCAGAAGTGCCGGCGTAGATTGTCAGCACGACCTCGGCGGCCGCACTGGTTATGTTGACGGAATTAGGACTGAACATCGCCGTGACGCCGCTAGGCAATCCGGAAGCCGACAGCGTCGCGCTCCCGGTGTAGCCGTTGGTTGAAGCGATGGTAATTGTGCTGGTATTACTGTTCTGCTGAACAACCCTCAGCGACCCGGGCGCTGCCGAAAAACTGAAGCCCGGCGGGGACGAGAGCTGAGAAGACGAGTGGCTGCCTCCGCCACAACCGGAAACGCACAGCGCCACAATGAATAACAGCGCGACACAGCCCCTGTTGAAGCTGATCACAGTGCTTAGCTACCTCCGGCTCGACCTGGAATCAACTACTTATTGAGTTACGGCCACCTGCACGGCTGCCGGCGTGCCGACTTGCGTTGCTCCTCCAGTAGCTGTGGCGGTAACCGTCAGAGTATAAGTTGTGGCCTGTGTCCCCGTACCTACGGTTACGGCCGCGGTCTGCGCCGAGGTCCCGCTGGAATCGCTGGCTGCTACCGTGAAACTATATTGCTGACCGCTGCTCAAGCCCGTAACGTTGTAGGTCGTGCTTGACGGGGCCGCTATCTGGCTTCCATTTTGATATACGACATAGCCCGTTACACTGCAGGAGGATGGTACAGTCGTGGGAGCAGACCAATCCAAGGTCGTCCCGGTTGAGGTTGTGCCACTGGCCGCCAAGCCGGTAGGTACTCCCGGTGCAGCGGAACAACTACCACCGCCTTCCCCGCCCTTGTTGCTCCCACTTCCACAAGACGGTAGAAGAAGAAGTGCTGATATTACCAGCCAGAGCGTGATCCAGGCGGCCCGGTTTTTTTTGCGGGAGCAAGGAGGATTACCGAGCGCGAAACCAATAAAAACCAATCCAGAGGCTGGCATTGTGAGAAAGACATAGAGGAACCCCGCTCGGGATGGTTCATCGCTCGGGGCGCGCGAGGTGGAGAAACTCCGAACGGTCATGGGAGTCGGCGCTACCGTCGTAAAGGTAAGCGTCGCTGTTTCTGGAGCTCCGTTCGAGATTGTTACCAAGTTTGAAGATCCAAACGAGCAACTCGGAGCCGTAGGTGCGCTGGCAGAGGGAGAAATGCTGCAAGATAGGGTGACAGTGCCGGAATAACCCGAACTGGGCGTGATTGTGACAGTGGACGTTGCGGTGCTTCCGGCAGTCACTGAACCGCTGGTTGGATTGGCAGAGAGCGCGAAGGAGGGTCCCGAGCTGCCACTATTGCCCGACAACGTCATTGCCGCAATGAACGCACCTTCACCCGGAGTGGTACCACCCGTGTAAACGAGGTCGATGCTCTGAACGGCGCGCGTGGAGTCCAGAGTGTAAGTGTAAGAATAAAGGTTACAACTCGCTACAGTGCTGAGTGTGCCATCGCTGTTGATACGATTGATGCCGCCGACGGCAATGCTTTCATTGGAGTTGTGCGTAAAGTTGCACCAATCGCTAAAGGTCTGATTGATAGTGGTGGGAGAGCCACTCGCATAATTGATCGTCACCGTGCCCGTTTGACTGCCGTTGACCGCGGTTCCGAGCATGGTCAGCGTGGTGTATTCCGTTTGTTGATTCGAGGGGAGTGTAACTATAGAGGGGCCCGTGGCAAGGGCAATCATGTCGGACTGACACGTGGTCAGTCCGGGACCACAGTCGATCGTATTTACCGGCCCGAAATTGAAAAGCGTGCCATTCAAGGTTAGAGTCGGCGGAGTGCTGCTGGTCAAACCCAGCTGCTGTGCCGAGTAGGCATCGGTGCAACCATTTTTGAGCGTGCACGAGTCAGTTGTCGGAGGACCGTCGATGTCACCCGTTCCTTCAAACGTCACCCCGTTACTAAAGATGCCTGCGATGTTGAACTCACTGGCAAGACTTACAGGCGTCCCGAGACTTTGCGTAGTTAGTGTGGCGGCCAGTACAATGACAGCGCCACTGGAAGCTTTGGCGGGAAACGTGAGGCTTTGGACCGTCTTACCGCTATCAAGAACGAAGGTGTAGGCATATAAGTTGAAGACACGGTTATCCTGCGTTCCGGTAGCCGCGTCACGGTAAGGCATAACCACTGCAAAGGCCTCGTTTGGCTGTTGCCCCGGGGGAGGGGTGCTGGAGCTGCAACTGCACCAATCACTGAAATTCTGAGTAAACTGACTGGTCGTGCCGTCGGAATATGTTACGGTGAAGGTTTGGGCGAGGACCGGGCCGTCAACCCCTGTAGCCATGAGTTGCAGTGTTGTGAATTGGCCCGAAGGCAGAGCAATGGTCTGGCCAGCTGCTGAGACGGCGTCATTGATACATGCTGGCTGGCCGGTGGAGAGACAGTTCGCAGTGTTGGCAGGACCAAAGTTAAGTTGGACGCCATTCAGTATGCGATTGCCGGTCAGGAGCTTGGCGGAGTAGCCGAAGCCCGCGCCATCCATCCCTGTGCCGAAGGTAATGCCGTCGTTATAAATGGCTGGTACGTTGTACTGCGAACTTAGACCTATAGGAGTTCCGGAGCCACCCGTTCCCGTAGCTGCGCTGACCGAAAGAATCGAATAAGGGGCGTTGAGCGGTCCTGTAATGTTGCCGGAGACTCCGGTTACCGAAAGATATTGGGTTCCAGTTATCGCGTTGGCCGCTGAAGTTAGATTCAGATCGCTGGTTGTCGCGGTACTCGTGGGATTGAACGACCCTGTGACTCCGCTGGGCAGGCCGCTCACTGAAAGGTTCACGGCACTGCTGAAACCATTCTGCTGGTTCACTGTAACAGTTGCGGCGGCCGTGCCACTTTGATTGATGTAGATGCTATTCGGCTCATCTGGATATGCGGGCGGAGTCGTGGGCGATACCGAGAGCGAGAAGTCCGGCAGAGCCAGGGTCACATAAGCCGGTTGGCTGCCGTTCACCCCGGAACTTGTGCCCGTAACGACCAATATCTGAGTGCCTGATGGAGTTTCGCTGGTTGTTGTTATCGTCAGGGTTGAGGTTTGCGATCCACTGATTGAAGATGGATTGAAGCTGGCACTCACACCTGCCGGTGAGCCAAGAATGGTGGCCGACAACGTCACCGTACCGGCAAAGCTATTACCAGGCTGCAACGAAATTGTCGTACTACTTTGCGCCCCCGGTGTGAGATTTACAGTGCTCGGCGACGCCGATAAGGCGAAGTAGGGATTCGTTGTTGATGTTGGCGCCAATACGTCGAGGGCTGCTTGGCCATTCGGAGTGCCCCATCCGGTAACCATGTCAAAACCGGTCATGGCACAGAAACCGGTTGAAGAGGCGAATTGGGCGGGAACCGTGGACCCGCTCGGATTGCATCCACTGGTGATGTCGTGAAAAGCGTTTGTATAATTCGAACTTTGGCCAATAGTCCAGGCAAGCTGGCTGAGAAATGACACGGAGACGTCTCCATTCGCCATGCCTTGCTCGTTCACGAGCGCGAGAAACCCTGCCCATCGCGGAGCCGCGAGACTCGTGCCACCGAGCCCACCCTGGCATGTGCCGCCCGCACACCAGAAACTGTCGGTATTCGCATCCGCAGAAACATCGGGGACATTGCGGTAGGTCGTGTTACCGCCTGCAGCGCTGATGATCGACGGCACCTGCCAACTTGGAATACCCGCGTAAGCGTCTCCCGGGCTGCCGTAGCATGGTGCAGATGAGTTAGCGCTGTTGCACCATCCAGTTCCGCTTCCGACCCAACCGGTTTCAGAGGCCCATGCTCCGCCTGCACTCGCAGTAGTTAAGTCAGTGCCACCGACATCGGTGATGTTCGAGCTGAATCCGGGCCAGCCGCCACCACCGAGGTTTGCGCCCTCATCGCCGGAGGCAACAAAAAAGTTCTGCCCTTGCGCGTGGAATTGTGCGAAGTACTGTTCATCCGTGGTGGCATTGCCATCGCCGATGCCAAACGACCAACTCATCTGCTTGGAAATGTTCTCGGTCGCGTAGGCGTCGAAGATATCCACGTCGGCATTGCTGCTGGTATCTTCATAGACGATCAAGACAGATGCACCGGGAGCCATGGATACGATCTGGATGATGTCGTTAGCCTCTTCGCCGTCGTTGCACGCGCCGGGACACGAGCCATCAGTGCCGCCGAGCAACTCGGTAATAATGGGAACATTCAGCGACTGGTTGACGGCAGCAAAGTAAGCCGTGACATCGGCCATATTCCACTGTCCAAGTTCAGACAGGGCCAAGGCTTGTCCAGTGCCGGTCAGTGGGCCGGTGCCGTAGTATGCCGCGCGAAAGTCACTGCCCAGAAACTGTCCGCCGGAGCCAGAGCCGGTCTGATTGCTCTTGACATCATTTGGCGCAGCTTTTCTGAGCATGGGATGTGGGCGCACTCGGTCAGTAAGTCCGCTCACACCGAGGATAGGCACTCCGGGCTCTACGGTGGGTTCAACGTTAGGAGCAAAGTAAGTGCGGTTTTCGGTGGGATGTCGGTAGATCTGCATCGTCACTTGAAATGTTGCTTCAATGGCGGACACCGGGGCGGTGATGTTCAGTAGTTCGCGACTGGGGGATGTGTGAGTGATTGTAAATCCGTGAGACTCAGCGAATGCGATGACTTGCTGATACTGCTCCACGGTTGGGCCGAATTGCGCGGTAAACTGTCCAGAGGAAAGATACTGATGATAGCTCGAACTTGAGGGATCTCCGAGCTGCTGCAACAGCGTCGCGAGCTGGGCCTGATTTCGCAGTGGCAGCGAGATGGCAAGCGCGAGTATCTGCGATTGTGGCAGAGCGCCAATGGCTTGCGCACCCACCGGTGCAGAAGCGTGCGTCTGCAGAGCCTGGCGTTGTTGAGCGGTCACAAACCTCGGGAAAAGCAACAAAGCTGCTAATGCAGCGATCAGATGAAGATTGGTGGATACAGTTCTCTGCATACTCGGTCTCCATTTTTGGGCGGCCGATGGACTCACTACGGCTGAGGACTTTCCAACAGGAGCGAGGCATGATTCAGCCGGGGATTGAGGTGAAGGGTTCTCTTCGCCCCGAAGAAATCCACAAGTCGGCCCTATTGAGTAACCGTGACAACGACAGTGTTTGTTGTTCCCGGCGGATTACTAGCCTGGGTTAGATTGTTCGCGTCCAAGCCGGTGACAGTAATCGTGTATTGACCCGGAGGAGTGCCGACGTCCCCCAAATGTACTGTGTTGACGCAAGCAGGGGTTAATAAGAGAAACGCCAACATCATCAGAAGGAGCATTCCTGTGAGCCTCGGTCGCGCGTTTTTGCGCGATCCAAAGCCGAAGCCGGTTAACGCGAGACCTGGCAGCAGCAGGCAGGCGCAGAAGATGCCGGAATGGCCCGCCAGCGAGGACTGCGACGACGGTTTTGCTGCGGTAAAGGTCAGAGTCGTAGTCGGTGAGGATGATTCGCCGGAGGTTATGCTCACTGAAGTCGGACTGAGTGCGCATGTAGGTGCCGTAGCGGCGGAAGGGGGTTGCCCGGTAATACTCGGCGAGATGCTGCACGAGAGCGTAACATCTCCGACATAGCCAGGTTGCGGATTTACAGTCACTGTCGCCGTACTGCTGCTGCCCGGGCTGACGGACGTTGGGTTCGCGACTCCACCGGCGATCGTATAACTGGGTGGTTTCAGCGTGATGGCCAGGGCAAACGAGTCACCAGAACCATCGGTGTCGGTCATCGTGATGCTTGCCAGATCTTTGGTTACATTGAGGGGAAGGGTATAGGCATATAGGTTACAGCTTGCACCGTTGAGTGTGCCGGTGGCGTTGATGCGATTGATTCCACCAACTGCAATCGACTCGTATTTGTTTCCGCCAAAACTACACCAGTCGCTGAGAGTGAGCGCGAACAGATTTGTGCTGCCGTCCATGTAAGTCGCGACTACATTTGCGGTATGAGAACCGTTGACGGCATTGCCCAGAATGATCATGGTGGAGTAAATCGTCTGGTCTGTGGCGGCGAGTGTGACTACGACTCCTGCACTGGTGTAATTCACGACGTCGTTCGTGCAGTTTACAACCGGGGAAGTCGATGGTCCGCAATTTGACGTATTTACCGGCCCGAAGGTAAAGGGGACTCCGATAGACGATGGCGTTAACGTATACGGAGCCGCGGAAGGCAAGCCCAACTGATTGGCGGAGTATGCGTCGGGACAGTTTGTGTACCCCGAAGGTGGCGTGCAGTTGTTGCCATTATCCATGCCCGGTGTACCCAGGAACACGGTTCCTGTGGTGAACAGGCCCGCGGCATTGAAGCACGAACCTCCAGCGGCGCAGGTAGAAGTCAGATCGACCTGAACGTTTTGGGCGTGGGACGGCGTTGGCGCGAACAAAAGCACGGCGAACACGGCCAGCGGCAGAAACAGGATGGGCGCAGCGTGATTCGCTTTCATGATTCCCTCCTCCATCCACTTCGCTTGAAGCTGTAAGTGACGCATAAGATATGCTCCGTTCCGCGATTGGCCGCTCTTCATTTAAAAAATGATTTTCCCTGAAACCCTGAGATTCCGGGGGAAATTCAACTGCGTCGGACTGACTGTGCCGAAGCCCGTCCAGTAATACCTCTTAGTGAGGTCGTTATAGACGAGCCCGGCGGCTCCGTCAGTTGGTGTATTGTCGGGCCCTCCCAGAAGGGCCGAGTTCAGCGCGTTGAAGGCCTCGCCGCGCAGAGAGAAGCTTATTCGCTCGGTGATGCTGAAGCTCTTCTGCAACGACAGGTCAAGATCGGGGACCGTATAGTTACGAACTTCCGTGATATAGCTCGGAGTCGTGTTATACGTGTATCCCGAGCCGCCGATGTGAGAAACACTGGTATAGCAGGACGGGGATGCGATTTTTTCGTTGAGCCAATGGGCCACCGAGGTTCCGTTGGAAGGAGCAAACGGGCACGAATAATTAAAGCCGTTGTTGATGTTGAGCGGCGTTCCACTCTGGGCGCCGAAAGACCAGCCGAGGGACCACCCTCCGAGCGCATAGTCGACGGGTTTCGGAGCGGAAGACAGGAACGTCCTGCCCCGGCCCACCGGCAAATCATAGACGCCGGTCACAGCCAGAACATGAGTCCGGTCGAATTGCGAAATCCAGTGAACCTCGTTCGCATCCTGGTAGGGATAGCCGTTTTGATAACCGCTCCCATCCATGTTCTTGGAGTAAGTATAGGCTAGGTTTAGGGTAAGTCCATGCGAGGTACGCTTCGTCAGCTTGCTCTCGAGAGCGTTGTACCAGTTTTTCCCAATCGGGTCGTTGTAAATGCCAACTGGAGGCGCACTGTTGAAACCACAGTACTGTGACCACGGAAGTAGCAGTGCCAGCGCAGGAATGGTGGTCGATTGGCCACAACCGCCAGGGAAAGACATTGAGAAGACCCCATAATAGGGATTGGGCAACAGCTCGCTATAAGCGCTGCTTCCGGGGGCCAGAGCATATTGGAGTTCAGGGTAACTGATAGTGCCGTTGTACCAGAGGGTGGCGCGCAGCCGGCTTGTGTAATTGCCGGCAAAATGGAGGTCAAGAGCCATATTCCCTGGCAGGGCGCGCTGCACTCCCAATGAAGTTATCTGAGTACGGGGAATTTTTCTAAGCGGACTGTCAACCTGGAGACCGCCGGAACCTACGCCAGCCAAAGCTAAGCCTTGCTCGCCGACCGGAGGTTGCAGACCGAGTGGGTAAGCCGTACTGGCCGGAAAAGGAGTTCCCACTCCGTAGGAACCAATCGAGGGGGTTCCAACGACGGCCCCACCCTGGTTCGGATCAGCGCCGCCGTCTGTCGATACAGTGTAGTTTGTTTGTTGCTGGTACCCGATTGGCGAACCGCCTTCCAGTCCGCCTCCGTAGAAGAAGCCCCAGCCGCCACGAACCACAGTCTTTGGATTGACAGCGAAAGCGAAACCGACACGCGGAGCAATATTGCTCCAATCGGTGTTGTAAGCGCTTCGCGGCGCGCCGTTGATACCCGCTGGGGCAATCGTCCCCAGAACTTGAGACAGCGCGCTCGTATTGACGCCCGCCGCCTGCCATGCTGCGACGT